>NZ_JAOART010000019.1 GCF_025210435.1 Anaeromicrobium sp. | reverse complement strand
TAGGATGTTGTGACGTTCCAGGGTTCCAAAGATTTTCAATCGTTTCCCTTATAGGCAAGTTACTGTATAAAACAAATTTACAACCAAGAAATCTATATAGGGTTCACCGTATATACTCCAACAGCGGTTTTTATGAAAAAGGTGTCTGCTCCATAATTTGTATGGAAAATACTTTTAAGTTCTAACAATTTTTTAGTAATTCTAGTATATCTTTCGAGTACATATTAATGACTATCCGCGATACTTCTTCTATAGAATACTTATCCTTATTATTAACCCAAAAGCGAATAACTCCTATAAGCCCTGCTGCCATATATTCAACATATATTATTCTATGGTCTATATTTCTCTCATCAGTTTTTAGTGAGTAAGATTTGTCTAGCCCCTCACTCATATGATTCTTTATCACATTTGTAAATTTAAAAGATAAGTACGGTATACTTTCATCCCCTAGAATCACCTTATAGAAATCAAAATCTTCTTCAATAGATTTAAAAACTTTCTTATTTATTTCATAGAACTCATCATAACCTAAGTCATCAATTATATTAATATTACTACTAGCATTCATACTTTCTTTCAATTTATTGAAACACTCACTACTTAGTTGATCAAGTAAATCATCTTTATCTAAATAATGTAAGTAGAAAGTATTACGATTAATCATTGCTTCTTCTGCTATATCTTGAATGGTAATTTTATTATAGTTTTTCTCTTTAAGCAAGTCTAAAAACGCTTTTTTTATAGATTTTTTCGTTCGTATTATCCTTAAGTCTGTCTTCTTCCTCATGATTTCCTCCTACTTAATGAACATTAATGATCAACATGTCTATTATCTATCATATCATCTTATATTAACCATTGTATCTTATATTTATATTCTATACAATAATTAATATAATCACTCTTTAAATTCAAGGAGGTTTAAAAATATGTAACAAATCCAAAGAAAATAAATTTTTCTCACCCAAATTTGACGGTGGTAAAAGGGGAACTTAATGAATATTAAAAAATAAAACTTAAAAAGGAGACTAATAACATGAGTAAGGAATTAAATTTTATTAAGGAAAATCCTATGGGATTCTTAGCAACAGTAGACGAAAATGGAAAGCCTAGAGTAAGAGCCTTTGGAATTATGATTACGGAGGATAATAGAATACTTTTCGGAACATCAAACAAGAGAAGGACTTTCAGCCAACTAAAAGTTACTCCTTATGCAGAATGGATAACAAAGTCTAAAAATTCATCAACACTAAGAGTAAGTGGTAATGTAGTTATTGAAGAGGACGTGGAAATTAAATTAAACACTATTGAAAATAATCCAACAATAAAAAACATTTATGCTGGAAGAGAAGATGAATTTGAAATGTTTTATCTTGAAAACATTGAATATGATTGGTTTGAGATGAAAATCACAATCCCAATAAAATAGGATCTTTAAATATATTTGAAGATTTTAGTAAGTAGTATAGGTATAGTACGGAGAGAGTGGTGGATGTAGGGTAGTAGGTATAAGAGATATGGAGACACCCTTTTCATTTACTAAATATATTAATTGCTCTTGTATGTTTAAATATCATCCTTAATTTTCTCTACTCTATACCCAATCTCTTTATTGCTCTTTCTATAACATTCCTTTAATAAATCTTGCTTTGATTGGCCTTTTCCCATGTATATATCAAAAGTAATTTGATTTCTATTGCTATAGTACTTTTCTAAAAGGTTTTCTTCCATTTCTTCTTGCGTTGCTAGTGTATAATCATCTATTATATGTCTTAGATTAAAACCTTCATCTCTCAATACCTTTCCCAACAAAATACATCTATGACAATTGATAGGATCTTGCATTGCTCCCATTAGTGCAATTCTATATCCCTTTTTACATCCAGCTTTTAACCTTTCTATACCAATTAGAAAGTCTTTGTTATGGATTACTTTTTCAAAATCAGCATACCCTTCATTCGTATACAGACTTCTATCTTCTCTTTGAACTGCAAATTCCTTGCCCATATAAATATACGTAAACCCATTATGTATTAAAGTTCTCTTTATTGCTTCTTTATTAAATTGTGTATTATATTTAGAGTATGGCGTTCCTCTTATGTCTACTATACAATTTATATTGTGAAAATTTAGCATTTTTAATAGTCTATCCATTGAATAGTTTGAATGTCCTATTGTAAAAATATCCATCCTTGTCTTCCACCTTTTCATATAGAATTTTGATAAAAGATAAATCAATACCAGCCCACTAAGGTCTATTCTTATCCATATTATCTTTAACAGATAATTCCTTCTGTTTTTGATTGACATATTGAAAATCTACTATATTCGTTATTTTATTTCAATCCTATTATACCTATACAATGAAATTAACTTCGGTTTTCATTTCATTAATCTGACCTCTATAAGATTGATAAAATTCATAGGTGGGATTTAGTTTATCTGGTTCAAGACTACTATTATCTATTTGCAATGTTATAGTGTTTATAAAGATACTCCTAATCTAGAATTCTTTATATGCATTTCCTTATATTATTACAAAACTTATAAACGAAAAAAGCCATATACCTTAGACCCTTATTGGTGTCTGTTGAATATGGCGTAATTTAAATTATTTAAAGTAAATCTATCATTTACTTTAGGTCAATTCTATCTTTAGCAAAAATTTTAGGCGATTTTTTGCTGTATTTTTTAAATTGCATATTAAAATGAGGTTGGTCATAATATTCTCCTTCATGTGCTAAATCAGATAAGTTCATTCTTTTAGAGTATAGTAGCTCTCTACTAACAAATTCAAATTTCTGAATTTAACTAAACTTACTTGGGGATATTCCAATATATTTATTAAAATCTCGTTCAAGCTTTCTTCTAGATATTCCTTTATTTCTTGAAAATTCATCTATGTTTTCACCACTATTAATATACTCTTGAATACGCCTTATGAAATATATATCCTTCTCTGATAACTTTAAATGTCTTAGTAATACAGACTCAAGTTTACTAATATTAAGTCTTTCACTCTTTGAAAAAATTGTCCAATATGATCATGGAATGGCTTCATAGCCATGAGGATGTAGAAGATTTATGGGTATATGTAGCAAATGGCAATGAAATTGTTGGCAAATTCTATGACAAATATGGTTTTAGGTTCAGCCATAGTGTCTTTAATGGGTTTATTTATGCATACTGTCAAAATAAAAAATAAAATGAAATCCTATTATTTAATGCTACCAGCTGTTATATTATCAGCTGGAGTTATTGTTACTGGTAAAATTTCCGTTGCAGAATTAGGACCATTTACAATCCTCTTCTTCCGCTTTTTCATAGCTTCAATTATACTGATACCTGTTGTAATAAATATGGTGCAAGCAGTACAATGATTTATATGAATTTAATCCCAATCTTCTCGTTAGTATTAGTTATTATTTTCTTAAATGAAAATTTCACACAATCATTAATGGTTAGCACATTTTTAATTTGTATCTCTATTTACTTAAACAATAGTGGAGAGCATTAGGCAATTTGGTGTGCTTATACTAATTGTTGTTAGAAATAAAACACTGTAAATAATTAATAGAAAAGTCCTATCTGGAGGATTATCTCACAGATGGGACTTTATTCATATGTAGGTTATATTTTACACATATATCCAAATTAACTAGTATTTTAAAATGCTTGATTATAACAAAAACCGCCGTTACTTGTGGTACGGCTCACCGTATCGTTATAACTACGTTTTTTATATGGCAAAAGAATCTCTTCCTTAATCTACCCCATCTTCTATTCCTATTATCTTCATAAGATGCAGCGCATTTCTTGTGGTAGAAATACCTGGTCTTAGTTTGTAATCAAAACAAATTTGACCATCATTATAATATTCTTGGAAATGGTAATTTTTAATTGTATTCTCCTTTTCCAGCATTCCTAGTTCAAGATCATGGGTCGATACAAGGCCTACAGCTCCATTGTGCTGTAATTTTTTAATTAGCTTTTTTGCCCCTATATGCCGATCATAGGAGTTTGTCCCTTTGAATATTTCATCAAGTAAGAAAAATACTTTTGTATCTCCCTTAGTCGCTTTTACAATTTCTTTAATCCTCAATAGTTCTCCATAAAAAGAGGATATACCTCTCTCAAGATTGTCACTTATTCTCATACACGTATGTATGCTGAAAATTGAACATGTCATGTAATTTGCACATACTGGTGCACCTACATAAGCAAGTACTAAATTGATTCCTATAGTCCTCAGAAAAGTACTCTTTCCAGACATATTAGATCCAGTTATTAATAATATTCCGAAAGGATCTTGTATATTTACATCATTACAAACCTGTCTATTTGTAAGCAAATGGTGCCCTATATTCTTGGCTTTAAGCATTGAAGATTCCTCTGTAATTTCAGGAATTGCCCAGCTTGGATAATCATATGCTATGGTCCCTAAACTGGATAGGGCTTCAATTTCACCCATTTTTTGTAGCCATTCTTCAAGTATTAATCCAGATTCATTTTTCCAACGTTCTAATTCAATTAAGCATTGATAATCCCATAGGGAAATCACATTAATTGGAAAAAAGAAAATATTGTTTCGGTTTTCAATCCTATCAACTAAGGCTTCTAGTCTTTTTAGTTGTTTCATTGCTGATATACCTTTATTGTTGCCTAGGCTGTTACTTAATTCTCTAAGGTATTCAGACTGAAAACTCACTTTTTCAAAGTGCCTTAACATCCGCCTGTATGTGGTGATACTTTTTTGGTACTTATACACCAAGGCAAAATCTTTATTCCGCTTTTTTATGTTGATTAAGAGTAACATCATCTGAAATATTATAAACAATATTGGAATGCCTTTTATGGTTCTATTGCCTGCAAAGGCTAGCAGAAAAGTACTAACTGTAACAATAGGTAATGCTCGAAATACTACAATCATCCAAGAATTTATATATAATGACTGTCTAGTTTTAGCCCAGTTTATTAAAGCTTCAATATTTCTGTTTTTTTCTGTAATCATCCTTCCTTCTGCCTGAAGTCTATGTCTCCACCATCTCTTAGTAGCCAATTCACTGATTGCTTCCTGTCTTTTAAGAATTGTCACTTTATCGCCATATGGATGAGTCAAAATATGTGCAAGCCTAGTTCTTCCCATATGAGTATTCCCTGAATTGATCCATTGGAAGAGAGATCCTTGTCCTAAAATATCAAGGTCATAAGAAAAATTGTGATTTTCATCTTGAAAATCATCTCCCGTATCGTTAAACTTCATCCATCTGCCATCTATTCTCATGATGGAATCAACATTTACTTTTTTAAGTATAGATACATATTCATGTGTTTCCTTAAGTCTTCTATGCCTGCTAACGAGGTAAACAAACAATATAATCCAAAGCAAAGATATCCCCCAAGAAATCAGATGTCTTTCCATACTGCTTGCAAAGCTTACAGTCATAATTATAGGTACTACCATCAAGAGCCTTAAACCACTAATGTACGTTATGTTTTTTGATAGCTTGTCTAATAAGCGGTCGTAATATCTCACTCTTTTTTCATATATCTTCCTTGAATTCATAAATTTCTAGCTCCTTTAACCTTTAAAATATGAATATGGGTTTGTTTTCTAAACTAGTTATTATTTATTTCGACAACGTTCAGACTAGAGTGCCATTCTCGCTTTCAGAGAAAAACGCACTTATTTATGGTACGGTTCACCATGATTAACTAAATACATTACTTTTTATTCATCAACTTAACACCAATATAGTATAAAAAACTTTGTATATTCTATAAAATCCTTTTATTGCTCAACCTTAAACATTATATCTATTATAAATTTTCCTGATTTTATTTCATATTTCTCAATTATAGGTTCAATTAATTTATAATTATTTTCCTTAGCAAAATCATATAACTGTGCATAAGCATTCCCTTTATTCCTAAGTCCATTATGCGTTGTTCTTAAGAACATTCCACCTTCAAATCTCTTTTTAGAAATTTTATTTACCATTTCCGTTTTTTCAATAGGTGCAAAAACCTCTACATCAGCAATTTCATTTTCATCTCTATTATGGATAATTACCATGTGATTATTTTTAAGTTTTACAAAAAACTTATTTATTATTTCATATAACTTTCCAATCAACTGTCCAATTTCTTCAAATTTTATTTTTTCTCTAATAAAAATGGCTTCACTTGCTTCCATCTCAATTATATCAACAAAGTAATTTATTTTATCATTATTTTCAACCCAAAGTACAGACTCATTAATTTTTCTCTTAATAGATTTTTTCATATCTTTTAAATTTATAATTTTTTTATCTATATTTAATAGTTTCTTTTCTAACATATTGTTTAGTAATTTTTTGTTTTTTGACTTTTTTATTTCATTTATGTCTGTTAAGGATAAACCATATTTCTTTAACTCCTTTATAAATATAATTTCGCTTATTTGTTCTTTATCATAATACCTATAATTATTTAAATCATCTATCTTGAATGGTTTAAATAATTATAGGTATTATGATATCTTAACGTTTTAGTTGATACTTCAGCGATTAATGCAAATTCTCCAATAGTATACATTATTATCTTCTACCTTTAAGGTTATTTGTTCTCAAAAAAGGATTATTATATAAAAAATGATGTTCATATATTTGATAATTATCTCTTCTAATAAAAGCACTTATGGCTTCAAATAATATTTGTACCATTCCATCATTTAATAATTTCCCAAGTTTAGTACTTGCCATTTTAGGATATCCCATATGACCAAAACCTTTAATTTTTTTCAATATTTTTTCTGGATATATCATGTCTTGAGGATTAATATCTATATCTGGTTGTTTAACATAGTTTGTTTTAACCAAACTATATTCAATATATAACATATTAGAAGTCTCAATCCATCCTGCATGAAAATCATTTGAATATTCCTTAAATAATCTTTCTATTTCAGAATGATGTTTTATGTTGAATCCTAATTTTTCATTAGAAAAAATTGCACCCATGGGAGAAAATGCACTTGCTCCATATTTAGTATTAATTTCTTCACAGGCTTCTTCAATTGCTATAAGATGTTTTGGTTCTGCATGACCAGATACTATTACTATATTTTTTATTCCCCAATTAACTATATTTTCTATTATCTCATAGGCTACTGTTTTAATAGTAGTTTGTTTTAAGTGAAGATTACCAGGGAAACCAGACATATTACCATATCCAAATGTTATTGGTGTCATAACTAAAAACTCATAGTCTTTATATAATCTATTAAGTTATTCAATATAACATGCTTCTTCAAACTATTTTTTATATGTTATACTAAAGTTATAATGAAAAGTATAGCATTTTTTACTTATTATACGGTTCCCCACGGTTTACTAAATGCATTACTCTTATTTTCTCTGTTCTAAAATCAGTTTTGCCCTTTGTATTGCCTTATGCAACTTTTCTTCTAATATCTCCTTAGGTGGCATTTGTGTTAAGTACTGTGCAACGTGTATCCCACTTTTATCTAATTTTAATTCTATTACTACTAACCTTCTCATTTTTCTATGATAAAATAGTAAATCTATGTAATAATCTTCATCATCTATTCTTATCCTTTTTTGTCTCGCTAAAAATGCAAAATCTGTTCCCATCTCTAATATAAAATTTTCTAACTCAGCAAGAATTGCATTTTCTAAATCCTTTTCACTATATACATCTTTAAGCCCTAAAAAATCTAAAATATAAGGATCTCTAAAAAATAACTCGGTACTCATTATATCTTCTTTTTCTAACAATTCTAATTCTTGTTTTATCAATTTATCTGGCTTTTTAGATATAACAGTTCTCTCAAATAACATAGAGTCTATTTTGCTTTTTAAAGTTCTTACACTCCATTTTTCTAAAGCACACATCTTAATATAGAATTCTCTTTTAATATTATCTTCTATAGAAATTATTTGAAGTAGATGAATCCAAGATAATTTTGCAATCACTGATTGCAAAATTTCTAAATCAGGTATTACCTCATATAATCTAACCATATTAAACAAGTTTCTTTGGCTAAAACCTCTGCCATAATCTTTTGTTAATTGAGTGCTTATCTTTTTTATAACAGATTTACCGTACTCTGCTTTTTGCTCATTAAGCACCTGTATTTTAATAATTCTTCCTATATTCCAATTTAATAAAACTAATTCTGAATTTACTGCTGTCTGTATATTTGTTTTTGATTTTTATATTAATCCTAATATTTGATTTCAGAAAAAACGCAATCGTTTTTATGGTAAGGTTCATCATAGTTTACTAAATACATTACTTTTTATTCTTAGATTTTCTTCTGTATTTCAATAATACCTCTCTCTTTAATTAACTCTTCCTTTAATTCCTCTTCTGAAGGTAAATACACTTTATACTTAGATGCAAATATTTGCTTTTGTCCCTCTGGAAGAGTATATTTAACTACTGCTTCATTTTTTTCTGAACATAACAGTATACCAATGGGTTCATTCTCTCCATCCATCATTTCATTTCTCTTGTAATAATTAGTATACATTTGCATTTGTCCTATATCCTGATGCGTCAATTTACCAATTTTTAAGTGTATCAGAACAAAACATTTTGCAATTCTATTATAGAAAACTAAATCAATAAAATAATGTTCCCCATCTAAAGTTATTCTTTGTTGTCTTGAAACAAAGCAAAATCCTTTACCTAACTCTAAAAGAAATTCCTGTAAATGTTTAATCAATGCATCTTCTAAATCCTTTTCATAAAAAGCAAAGTTTTGCTTTAATCCTAAGAACTCCAAAAAATAAGGGTCTTTTACTAAGTCTTCTGGTTTAGAAATTTTATGCCCTTCGTTTGCTAACTGTAGTGTGCTCTCTTTATCCTTGCTTAATGATAATCTTTCAAACAATAATGATGATATTTGTCTATCTAATTCTCTAACTGACCAATTTGACGAAATGGCTTCTTCAAAATAAAATTTTCGCTTTTCTACTTCATCAATTTTAGATAAAAGTAAATAATGACTCCAACTCAATTGGTCAGACAGTGTCTGACTTATTGGAAAAGATTTATAAAATTTTCGCATATATTTTAAATTAGTT
>NZ_JAOART010000018.1 GCF_025210435.1 Anaeromicrobium sp. | reverse complement strand
AATCTTTGGAACCCTGGAACGTCACAACATCCTATGCTACTCCAACATGACACATGAACCTATATACGAAGATTCACACTTTCGCTTGTGACAAGGACTTGGGTGGAAAAGATTTTCAATATATTTTCCTGAAATAGGCCCGCATAAAGCAAGTTTATAAATACCAAATCTATATACGCTAACATATTCATCTCTACTATTTTCTTCCCGTAATTATATATATGGGATTTAACCCCTTCATCAATGTGTAATTCCCTAGCTTATCTCCCCTAGATATATTTACACATATGGTCTCTATCTTTTCAAACCCTTCCTTTTCCATAAACTTTATAGAATTATATAAGGTTTCTATGGTAATGGCATTTACTACTAAAATACCACCATCTACTAGTTTCTCATGGCACATTCTAACTATTTCTTCCAATTGTCCTCCACTACCACCTATGATAGCCCTATGGAAAAAATCTATGTCATTTAAAGCCTCTATGGCTTTCCCGTTAATAGGTATTAAATTATTAATATGGAACTTTTCCATATTCTTTTTAATAAGGTCTATCCCTTCTTCTTTTCTCTCTATAGAAATAACCCTTCCCCTTTTACAAACTAATGCAGCTTCTATGGATAGGGAACCTGTTCCTGCTCCTATATCTACCACTGTATGGTCTTCTTGTAACCTTAGTTTTGATATGGTAATAGTTCTAACTTCCTCTTTAGTCATAGGCACCTTACCCCTAATGAATTCTTCATCAGGAATGCCAAAAGTCTTATAATTCCACATGTCTTTTTATCATCACCACCGACATACTAAATTCATCTATATGTAAAATATCTTTAGGCCTTCCCAAAGTTATTTTCTCATTTTCGTAGGATAAATTTTCTCCAACTGCTAAAATACAATCTTCCATCTTATTTTCTATTAAATTTTTGGCTATGCTTTTAGGAGAATTTTTTTTATCTGTTAACAAAAATATTTTATTATATTCCTTTAATTTACTTATATAATCAAAATCTCTTCCATGAACACTAGAAAGGAGTGCATCATTGTATTCTTCCCCAATTTTAGCTGCCATATATTGAAATGAACTAATTCCAGGGATAACAATCATGTGATCCTTTGAAAAGTGTTTTTTAATAAATGTAGTCATACTATAAAAACCCGTATCCCCCGAAAGTAAAAAACATATTTTTTTACTCTCATAGTTATTTTTAACATAGTCAACTATTTTATTTAAATCTGCTGATATATAAAGTTTTTCCTTATTTAGGTGTTCAAAATATTGTAGATTTCTCTTTCCTCCGATTAATACATGACACTCATTAATAATTTCCTTAGTTATGGGCAAAATGTATTCTTCGTTTCCTGGTCCCATTCCTAGGACATAAAATTTTGACATTTATATTTCCTCCAACATTTTTTTAGCTCTCTGCCCTACTGCAAGGATGCCCTTTGTCATGGAAAAGGTTATTACTCCCACTTCTAATTCATCATATATTCTCATATTAGCTCTTTTTTCACATTTCTCTATCAAAAGATCATATACTTCTTTATAAGGGCTTTTTTCTATAATATCTAGAGCAGCTTCTGTAGTTACACAATGAAAAATTTCTTTTATCATGTTGGTTGGAGCTCCTAAATAGGCTAAATTTGAAGCAAGTATCTCAACTCTTGAATCGGCCATTTTACTGTGGGTATAAAAAATCCCACCTGCTAACTTTACCATTTTCCCAATGTGGCCTATTAATAATACTTTTTTAACTTCTTGTTCTACACATTTTTCTAACATATATCCAATAAAGTTACTGGTTTTTACTATTTTCTCTTTAGGTATTTTATAATGATTAAGGGCCAAATCTTCTCCATAGTTTCCAGGGACTAATACTATATAATCCTTATTATCTTTAACAGCCACCTTAAGCTCTATGTTTAAGGATTCTCTAAAGGCTTCCTCTGACATGGGCTCCACAATTCCAGATGTTCCTAATATGGATATGCCTCCCATGATACCAAGTCTTGGGTTGAATGTTTTTTTTCCTATTTCAACCCCCTCTGGTGCATAAATTTTCACATATGCTCCAGTCTTTTCTCCAATGACTTCCCTTACTTCTTTTCTTATCATTTTCCTTGGCACAGGATTTATAGCATGTTCACCTTTAGATATTTGAAGTCCATCCTTAGTTACTAATCCAACTCCAACTCCTCCTGTTATGTTAATTTCATCCCTATGATTTAACTTAACATTTCCATAAATGAGCATGTTATTCGTCTTATCAGGATCATCTCCTCCATCCTTTTTAATGGCACAGGTGGCTTCTCCATTATGAATACTAGGATCTAAGACTTTTAGGGTTAATGTCCACCCCTTTGGAGTATCTATAGTCACATGATCAATAATTTCACCTGTCTTAATCATTATGGCACAAGCCTTGGCAGCGGCGGCTGCACAAGAACCTGTAGTGTATCCATATCTCATTTTTTTTCCATTTTTAACTATATATTTATCTAGCATGGTCACACCTATATCATGTATAAAATGGCATTCATTATGGCAGCTGCCACTGTACTTCCACCTTTTCTTCCCCTTATGGTTATATAAGGTACATCTAATTTTTCAAGTTCCTCTTTAGACTCTGCTGCTCCTACAAAACCTACTGGAACACCTATAATCAATGCTGGTTTAACTCGTCCTGCTTCCATATGCTCCTTTAATTTAAATAAAGCTGTAGGCGCATTACCTATAACAAATATTTTATTTGTTTCATCTTCTATGGCCTTATTCATAGCTGCCATTGCCCTTGTAGTTTTCTCTTCCTTAGCACGTTTTGCCACATCCTCATCAGCTATGAAGCATCTTACTTCTCCACCAAAGGACTTTAATATTCTCTTATTTATTCCTGATTTAGCCATATTAGTATCTGTGACAATATTATATCCTTTTTTTACAGCTTCCTTAGCTGCCTCTATGGCACCATCTGAAATAATAGTTATATCTGCATATTCAAAATCTGCTGTAGTATGTATAACCCTTTTTACTATTCTTCCAATTTCCTCAGGAAAAGTCTTATCTCCAAGTTCTTCTGTAATTATTTCAAAACTTTTCTCCTCTATTAAATGGGGTGTTTTCACATAATTGTCCATATATATCCTCCTAGATTCTCCTTACTCCACCTTCTACTAATTTTGTAGTATATATTTTTTCATATTCCCTGTTAAAGCTTTTCTTAAAAGAAAATAACAATTTATCACCATCCACCTTTGAGTCTTCATATAATACTCCCACAACCGTACCACTATGGGCTATATTCACACCTGCACATCCAAATTTAGTGGATAAATCTATTATTTCATTAAGTTTATTCTTTTTTAATATGATCTCATTGGCTAAGGCACTATACTCACTAGCTTTACCTAGTAAGTAAATATCCTTATTTTCATATGCCTTAATAAAGGTGTCGTAGGCCTTTTCAATTTTTCCTTTATTCTTATTTCTTAAATAATTATAGTCTAATTTTCTAAATTTTTGAGTTTCTAAAATATGGGAAGGCTCTAAAATTAGTACCGAAACATTAGGTATCCAAGAAAAGTTTTTTATTTTCCGTCCATTCAAGTGGTCAAATAAGGTAAGCTCTTTAAAAATGGTACTATCTGTTGGTTCTACACAAACACAAATTTGAGCTAATTCTTCCTCTGTTATTTCCTTATTAATCATAGAAGATAAGGCCACAACAGCGGCTGCCATATCTGCTGTTGAACTGGCCATTCCCTTTCCTATGGGAATTTGAGATTCTTTATATACATTAATATTCTCTAGTATACTTTTATCTTCATTGAAATAGTCTAATGTTTTTTCTAAAGCCCTATAACATTTATTTAAGCTTTCATGTCTAACTTTCTTTATTTCTTCCTTTAATTTTATATGAGTATATAGTTCAACTCCATAGGATATAAGTTTTTCTCCATCTCCTATTATGCCCTGTATTAACTCTCCACAGGAGGCAGGACATAGGGCATTAACTTCCATAATATATTTCCTTTAGGGCTTTTATTAATTTATCATTATAATTTCGATTTTTTACTGCCACTCTAAAGTATCTCTCATCTAAATTAATGTAATTATCACAGCTTCTTATTAATATATTTTTTTTCATTAGCTCTTCTTTTAAATTAATTTTATCCGTTTTAAGTAGAAGATAGTTTACTGTACTTTCGTAGACTTTTATTCCATCTATTTTTTTTATCTCTTTATATAAATAGTTATTTTCCTCTTTAATCCATTGTCTAGTTTTTTCTATATATTCCTCATCGTCTAGTAAAACTTGCCCCCCTAAATCCGCATAGGAGTTTATAGTCCAGGGTTCACTACTATCTTCAAATTTTTCTTTTATATTTTTATTTGAAGTTATACCATATCCAAGCCTCAATCCTGGTATGGCAAAAAATTTAGTCAAAGCCCTTATTATATGCAAGTTTTCATATTCATCTATATATTTAATGAGACTTTTATCCTCATAGTCCTCAACAAAATCTATAAATGCCTCATCTATTATTATCTCTATATTTTTCCTCTTACTTTTTTTCAGTATGTCCTCAATTAATCCTCTGCCCACAAGTTTTCCTGTGGGATTATTCGGATTACATAATATAATGCAATCAATTTCCTCTTTTATATAATTTAAAAATTCCTCATCTAATAAAAAGTTATTTTCCTCTTTTAAAAAATAATATTCTACAGAGCCATGTACTTTTTTAAGGGCCCTTTCATATTCTGCAAAGGTAGGTGCTAATATGAGACTTTTCTTAGGTTTTATTATATCTATTAAAGAAAATATTATCTCTGTGGCACCATTTCCTACAATAATTTTCTCTCTATCTATTTTATTATGTTTACTTATACTTTCTTTTAAGCTTATATAATCTGGATCTGGATAATTTTCTATTATATCCATATTTTCTATTAAAGCTTTTTTAAAACTTTCAGGTACACCTAGTGGGTTTATATTAGCACTAAAATCTATTATATCATCTTTATTAATGCCATACCTTTTCTCTATTTCATATATGTTCCCACCATGTTTTGCTTTATTCATTTTCCCTCCTCCTTAAAAAACAACTAAAAAAGTTATTAATCCTACAAAGGATACTCCATACATTAATCTTATGGCATCATTTATATGATCTACCTCTAACTCTTTTATATTATCTCCAATAGTAGGTTTGTACACCTTTTTTCCAAAATAAGTGTTTGTTCCTCCTATTTGAATTTGTAGTGCTCCAGCAAAAGCTGCCTCTGTATGAGCAGAGTTGGGACTTTTGTGATTCAACCTATCTCTTAGGAATATTTTAAAGGCATTTTTATAATCATACCCCATAAAAAAGGCTGTGATTATAGTGACTATTCCTGTGATTCTAGCTGGTATGAATCCTACAATATCATCTAAGCTTGCACTTGCCCAGCCAAAATAGTAGTATTTATCATTTTTATATCCTACCATGGAATCTAGAGTATTTACGGCCTTGTATGCCATACCTAAGGGAGCTCCTCCTATGAAAATAAATAGAAGTGGTGCTATTATTCCATCGGACGTACTTTCTGCAATGGTTTCTATACAAGCCCTAGTCATTTCCTTTTTATTAAGTTCCCTAGTATCTCTTCCAACTATGTAGGACAAAAATTTTCTAGCTTCCCCTATATCTTCTTCTTTTAGGGGTTTTAATACTTTCCTAGTTTCCACATCTAAACTCTTAGTGGCTAGTATCTGGAATATGAAAAATGTTTCAACGGCCTTAGATATATAACCACTATTATCTAATAGGTTCCATATATTAACCAAATAATAGGTAACTATATAAGTTATACTTACAGTTAATAGAGTTAATATACACCCCATGACCTTTTCACCCTCACTACTTTTAGAGAACATCCTCAACTTATTTTCTAAAAATCTAATTAACTTTCCTATAAACCTTATAGGATGGGGTATACTATAGGGATCTCCAAATATTATATCTGCCATATATCCTATTACTATATTTAGCATATTATAGTTCTCCGTTTAATATTTTATCTATTGTTTCCATATCCATATTTTCTCTTACTATATTGGCAAGCTTATCATATTCTTGTTCTTTAAACTCTTGGAAGGATTCTATAGTACTTTCTAGCTTATCTAATCCCTTTTTAGTTCTTATATGATTCAATATACTTCTAGTGAATTTAATATTGTCAAATACACCATGAATATAAGTACCAATTACAGTTCCATCTTCATTTATGGCACCATCTTCTATAAGAACTTCTTCTCCTAGTTTAACTTTAATATTACTAAAGACCTTAGCATCTTTTCCTAGAAAGCTTCTTCCCATATGAATTTCATATCCCTTTATAGATGTTTTTTCCATATAGTCTATAGGAGCCACCACCTGTGCCTCTACCTGTGTGGTAGTTTTCTCTGTTTCAAAGATAGTCTCTATATCTAGTAGTCCTATACCATTTATCTCTGGTATGCTACTTTCTGTATGATGTGGATCTTTTAAGGTCTTTCCAAGCATTTGATATCCACCACATATACCAAATATAATCTTATTTTGTCTATGTAGTTTTATAATTTCCTTTTCAAGACCTGCATCCCTTAAATATTTTAAGTCTTCTATAGTATTTTTAGACCCTGGAATTATTAACATGTCTGGGTGTCCTATAGATTCACCCCTCATTACATATCTAAGATTTACATCCTCTTGTGTCTCAAATACGTTTAAATCTGTAAAATTAGATACATGGGGTAAATAAAGTACTGCCACTTCTATTTGTCCCTTAGTATTTTTATTTTTCTTAAATCTTTCTGCTAAGGAATCTTCATCTTCAATTTCTAAGTGTGAGTATGGAATAACTCCAAGTACAGGAATATTTATTAAATCCTCTAGCATTTTAATTCCTGGCTCTAGTATTTTTACATCTCCCCTAAACTTATTAATTATAACACCCTTGATTCTTTTTCTCTCTTCTTCATTCATAAGCATTATAGTTCCATATAGTGATGCAAATACTCCACCCTTATCTATATCTCCAATTAAGATAACCGGTGAATCTGCCATTTCTGCCATTCCCATATTCACTAAATCATGTTCTCTTAAATTTATTTCAGCAGGAGATCCAGCTCCTTCTAAAAATACAACGTCAAACTTATTATGAAGTTCATCATAAATTTCCTTAACCTTATCTGCTAGTTCTGGCTTGAATTTATGGTATTCCATAGCAGACATGTTTTTATATACTTTGCCCTTTAATATAACTTGACACTTCTTGTCACTTGAAGGTTTTAATAGTATAGGGTTCATAAGTACACTAGGTTCCACTTTAGCAGCTTCTGCCTGTACCACTTGTGCACGTCCCATTTCTAAACCATTCTTTGTTATATAAGAATTAAGTGCCATATTTTGAGATTTAAAAGGGGCCACCTTGTATCCCATCTGTGAGTATATTCTACAAAAGGCTGCTGTAAGCAAACTTTTCCCCACAGAGGACCCTGTTCCTTGAAACATCAAGTTCTTAGCCAAATCCCTATTCCCCTTTCTTATACCTTATACAATTTTTCATAAAGTTCTTAGGTATTTCTTCATTTGTGTAAAAATGTATATGTCCATAGGCACCAAAGGCATTATATTTTTTTAGGCCACATTTCCATGATTTTATTTTCCTTTCATTTCTGTATTTGTCCACTTTATATACATAATGAAATTCATCCTTCTCCTCTATTATGGAACGATGAAACTCATGGGCTTTAAACCTTTGGCCTTCATTTCCTATTATACAATCCTCCACCATATTCACATGTACATATCCAAATCTTTGCAATCTCTTAGTCATTTTAGCCCTAGTATCATAAAGACCTACCATCTTATACGTGTCCTTAGCTAAATTTTCTATTTCATTGCATAGATACATAAATCCTCCACATTCTGCATAAGTGGGTAAACCATTTTCAATACAATCTAATATACTTTTTCTCATACTTTCATTTTCCTCAAGTTCTTTTCCAAAAACTTCTGGAAAACCACCACCTAAATATAGGCCATCTATATTTTCAGGCAGTCCCTCATCCTTAAGAGGACTAAAGTATATTAAATTGGCTCCTAATTCTTCTAAGAGTTCTAAATTTTCCTGGTAGTAAAAATTAAATGCCTTATCCATTGCAACGGCAATGTTAACTGTGTCAATTTTTTCCCTTCTCTTTGGTACATAATCTATCTTAGGTGCACTTTTACTAATCCTTATTATTTCGTCTAAGTCTATGGTCTCTGACACCATTTCACCTATTTCCTCTATCTTATTTCTTAGATTCTGTACCTCCACACTAGGAACTAATCCTAAGTGTCTACTTTCTAATGAAATATTATCATTAGGCTTTAAATAACCTACACACTTTATATTAGTATCCCTTTCAATGCTTTCCCTTAAGAGATTATAGTGTACTTCATTAGAAACATTATTGATTATTACACCTTTTATGTTCACATCTTCATCGTACATTTTATATCCTAAAACTAAAGCAGCTCCACTTGATGACATACCTTTTCCATTTATTATAAGTATTACTGGAGATTTAGTAATTTTAGAAATATGGGCTGTACTTCCACAATCCTTCTTAGTTCCAAACCCATCATATAATCCCATAACACCTTCTATTATGTTTATATCCTTATCATAGCTATTTTTACAAAATATATCTAAGATCTTGTCTTCTTCAAGCATAAAGCTATCTAAGTTTCTAGATTTATTTCCTGTAACAAAAGTGTGAAAGGCTGGATCTATATAATCAGGCCCTACTTTAAAGGATTGTACATTTAATCCCCTCTTCTTTAGGGCAGCCATAATCCCCAGTGAAATAGTAGTTTTTCCCACTCCACTTTGACTTCCTCCTAAAACTATTCTACTCATGTACATCCCTCATTTTTAATTATTAACTCTTAGAATTTTTAGTTTTTCAATATTATTAAATGGGTTTTCCCTATGGTGTTTTTTGTAGAATTATGGACCTCATTTGTTAGTATACAATAGAACAGGAAAATCTTCTACCATTTCTATAAGGTTTATGGTGCAGTTTAATATTTTATATTTCCAGTAATCATCTATTCCATTACCAATCAAATGGGCCATAATAGATCTTATGGCACCCGCATGGGATACTACCAGTATGGTTCCCCCTTCATTTTTTATTATTTCATCAATCTTTTTAGTAACACGCTTGTGCATATTAACTAAGCTTTCTCCCTCAGGCATAGAATAACCCTTCCAATCATCTGCCCAAAGCTCTAATTCCTTAGGATGTGTATCTTTTAGTTCACCATAGGTCTTACCTTCAAATAAGCCAAAATTAATTTCTCTCAAATCATTGGATTTTATTAAATCCCTCTTGTGGTATTCATTTATATATTGGGCCGTTTCTAGGGTTCTTTTCAAATCACTTACATAAATTTTATCTATAGGCTCATCCTTTAATTTTAAAGCCACCTCTTTAGCCTGCTCAATGCCATTTTCAGTAAGCTCATGATCTATCCAACCACAATAAGCCTTATCCACATTCCCCTTAACTTCCCCATGCCTTACTAGTATAAGTCTTAACATAATTCACCTCACTAAGATATAACAACATAAACCAAAATCACAAACAAATAAAATACTTCTCCAAGCTCACAAAGGGCACCTAAAGTATCTCCTGTCATTCCACCTATTTTTGAACTTATATGCTTTATATACCATAGGGAAAATAAATAAGCTACTAAAAATACCCAAATTATTTCTATCTTTATTAAACTTATTAATACACAAGTTACAAGTGCCCCAATTAAATGCCTATTAGCTGTTTTTCCTATGAAAAATCCACCCATACCATTATTCCTTGCATATACAGAAAATCTAGCTCCAAAAACTTGACACATCCTAGCAAATACAGGCATTAATAAAAGATAATAATAGATTTCATTTCCACTTGCCTTTTCACCTAGGGTTTTAATCAAACTTACTTTTAAGATTATAAGTATTAACATGGCTAAAGCTCCATTAGCACCTAGCCTACTATCCTTCATTATCTCTAATATTCTTTCCTTATCCCTATTAGAATATATTCCATCGAATGTATCCGATAATCCATCTAAATGAAGTCCTCCAGTAATGAAAACTCCACCTACCACAGTAAATACAGCCCCTAAAAATGGACCTCCTAGGGTATACCCTAAATAATAGGATCCACTTACAAATAGGCCTATTATAATTCCAACTAAAGGAAAGTACATGATTCCATCTAGAAAATCACTTTCATCCACATCTAGGTTAATGTTTATGGGAATCCTAGTTAAAAACTGAATCATCAATATTAACTTTTTCATATTTTATCTCTCCTATTTAATCTTCATAGGTATTCCTGATACTAGAAAATATACTTCATCTGCCCTTTTGCTTATGAGCTGATTTACCCTTCCAGCCATATCCCTAAAGATCCTACTCAATCTGCTCTCAGGCACTATTCCCATACCTAATTCATTAGTTACCAGTACTAAATTAAAATTCATTTCCTTTGCTCTTCTTAGAAGTAATAAAAATTCATTTTTCACCGTCTCTTCAATAGAATCTATTTCCTCCCTAGACACCTTGTCCCAATCCACATCTTTTTCAAACATTAGATTAGTTACCATTATGGTAACACAATCAAGTAGTGCCACTTCATTAGATTCATCCATTTCACTTATGAGTGTGTGTAGATTCTTATACTGTTCATAGGTTGTCCACTCCTTTGGCCTTGAATCTTGATGCTTTTTGATTCTATCTACCATTCCTTCATCAAAGGCAATTGCCGTGGCTATATAAGCTACCTTTTCATACCTTTCCTTTATGTATTCTTCTGCAAAGGAACTTTTACCACTCCTTGCCCCACCTGTTACTAATACTATACTCATTTACGCCACCTCCCTTAGGCATATTCAAAAAACAAATTAGTCATTTCACTGGTTATTTGAACTATTTTCTTCGTTATGAAGTCGTTTACATATGTTTAATATGCTCACTCACCATGCCTTGAAAATAATCCAAATCCCTCAGGGACCTGACTAATTTATTTCATATACCTTATCCTTTAATACTAACACACTAAAGGCCCCTAAGACCTTAGGGACCTATGGATAAACTATAACAAATTTTTTGGATTCTTTCAATTTCTTCTAGGATATTCTCATTCTATATATTTTATTTTTAGGAACATTCTTTTCTTTTATTATTTTATGTCTACCTAAGCTATCTTCTATTAGAATTTCCATATCTTCATTTTGTGCTGATTCATATTCTAAATAGACCCTATTTTTCAGCTGATTTCTAACCATAATCCACCTTAGATCCTTGCCATAGGATTCTATTTGTACATCCTTAACCCGCTGGGTTTCATTATATAAGCTATTTATCCTATTCCTATCTAATTCCTTTATGGATATCTTTCCCTTTCCATTTATTCGTATACTTATATAGTTCTGAACGAAGTTTTTCTGCATAATATATGCCTTTTGTATACCTAGTCTACCAAGTATTAAGTTACTAGATTTTTGTAATAGCTCCGTATGCTTTCCAGAAAAGGTCCTTTCATCTCCATCAATGGCAAAGGCGCTTTTTAACACTACAGTGCCATCTCCACTCTTAGATTTATCACTACTAATTGCCCTTCCATCTGGCCATTCCTTATTATTACTTTTAAAATTCCTGTCAACCCTTATATACTCATTGGTTTCATAACCATTTCCACCTATTAATAAAACCTTTATATTTCTTCTTTTTAGAAGATATTCTCTTTTATTCAAATTATCTAAGAAATCATTTTTAAATATCATCTTTTCATAATCCATATACTCTTTATTGTTATTTTTATTTAAAGTATATATATATTTTCCATATTTACTAGATGGAAGTAAATCCTTGGTGCTCTTTAGATATTTTCTTATGGTTTCCATGTCCGTTTCAGTCCCATAGGACTTTTTAAGAATCCATAAATAACCATCTACTAGGGATTTATATAAGGTAGAACCAAGGGTTCTATCAGAAGGAACTATGCCTCCTTCCCAAAAATAATAGGCGTTAGCAGAGCCTGCATGGGGAGTTCCTACCATTATTAACTCTTCTATATCCTTTTCATAATAATTACCTTGAGCATAAGCTCTGCTCACTAATCCTCCCATGCTATGACTTATAATATTTACCCTCTTATATCCACTTTTTTTCTTAGCCCTATTTATAGTTGCCTTTAAATACTTTTTAGCACATATATTACAGCTCTTTCTCCAGTCATAAAAGGCTATGAAAAGATCCTTATCCCTCGTGTAACCTACTTCTTCTAATTGTTCTATAAATGGCCCATATACACTTTTAGCAACTCCAAAATGCCACTCTCCTGTTCCAGGTATAATTTCATCACCCATGGAACCATATAATCCTGGTACAAATACTATTGGTCTTTTTCTCCCCTTTGCCTTTCTCATCCTATTTAGTTGTAATAATCCTAGTGCTGCTATTAGAGAATTCATATATACTACCCTCCCCATAAAACAAAAAAGTTGCTATTTTTATAGCAACTTTTCCTTAGTTTTGTATAGTTTGTTCAGGGTCTACACCTTCATTATCTACTTCTTTATGTTCTTCATTTGAAACGACCTTTGTTCCCTTTATGATTATTTGCTTACTTGGCCTATAATAATCTTTTGATATTCTTTCATTTTTAATTATCTTTCCGTCTTTATAAATTATTCTATAAGTACTAATTTTATACCCATTTCTACCCTTTTTTTCTATTTTTTCAGTACCTTGGATTAAATTATTATCATACTTTGTTTCTACAGGCATATTCTGTATTTCATCTAAATGGGTTTTAATCTTTGTTATACTATTATCTGTTTTTTTTCCATATATTCTTACTATCATTTGATTTCTACTTGTATAGGATTCTATATATATGGGATAAGCTAAATTATTTCTAAATTTAAAATCTAATACTCCATAGGAAACGGTAGCATCTCTTCCCTTCCCCACATAGGTAGATGGAATAGAATGATTATATCTTTCTATAATTTCTAGACCACTCATTAAGACTGCATTATATAAAGTACTAGATACTTGACAAATACCTCCACCTATACCTTCTATCAATTCACCATTTAATATGACAGGGGCCGGTTTATATCCTCTTTCTATAGTTCTTGGACCTACCGAATCATTAAATGAAAATTCATCATTAGGCATTAATATGATCCCATTAATAGATATTCCTGCTCTTTTAATATTACTACTTCTTTGTACTTTTCCCCTATTAAATCTAGTAACATAGTATCCTATCAAATCCTTTATTTGACCTAAGTCTTCCTTAGTAATGCGGGGGTTAACAGTTTTTATAACTAAAGGAATAACCATATTATTTGAGTTTTCCTTTAGTTTATCATTAATTACTTTTTCTGTTTCTTCACGATCTAACTGGAAAGCTAGTTTTTCTCCGACTATAATAAACTGTCCCTTTTCCCTATGCATACTTGCATCTACAGGATCTTTGTTTATATTTTTTTCAATGTGAATCAATATATTACTTAGTTTTTCATTATTATATGTAGTCTCTAAATCTACATCTTCCTTGTTTTTATATAACCCAATAATTTTTTCTATTCTCTTAAAAGGGTTTCCTTCCCTACCTAATTCATATGCCCTTTTTATGGCCCCATCATAATCATATCCATATTCAATGTCTATTCCAGAAATAACCCAACTTTCATCATTATATTTAAGTTCTATTTTCTTTTCGTCTATGGCATTTTGTAATTTTTCCTTCAATAAACTTCTAGCTTCATTTTTAGTTAGACTTCCTACATCTACATTCTCTATCCTTACTCCCCTATATATGGTATCTCCAGACAACATAAATAACATTATACCTGTTGTAGTAACTAAAAATACTAAAAATACAATTAAAATACCACCTTTAACTTCCTGCTTTTTATCTTCCAACCTTCCCCCTCCTGATCACAACTCTCCAATAATATTTTATTTTTCAAAATATTATTATATTACTAATTGACCCAATAATTCAAGTCTTTTGTCAATATATAGGAACACCTATCTAGTACATGAATATATTGTACTGGACAAAGAGTCAAACAAACTATTTTCTCCCTCTTGATTTTAGGAGAGAACGTTGTTCTCTCCTCTACCTTTTTTACCATATCATTCCCAATATATTTGTACCTGGTCATTTTCATTTAGTTCATCTGTAAAACTTCCCTTTTCATCATTTATTTTCATTATTAATTTTCCCTTTACCCTACTTCTATCAAAATCTATATAATCAAATATATCTATAAAAATAGGATTTTCATCTTTTTTTATATTTATCTCCCTATTATTCACATATACCTTAGTAGTTTTTTTTTCCAAAGAACCTTCCTTATTCTCTTTAGTACTTTCGTTTATTGTGGTACTCTCAAATAATTCCACATGTATTCTATCCTTATTTTTAAGAATATGGGACAGTTCACATTTTTCATCATTTACCCTAATATCCTTTATTCTCTCCTCATCTACCTCTAGTTTATGAATAAAATCTCTTAAGGTGCTAGTACCATCCTTTCCTGACAGTGCTTCCTTTACTAGAATTACATCTTTATCTGATACTTCTGCATCTATGGCCACTTCTTTACCATTTAAATAAATTTTTGCACTTTCTCCAATTTGACCACTTATAATGTGCCTTTCATCACCTAGAAATACTTCTATGTTTTTTCCCCTCTTACTTATTAGTTTATTTGGAGAAAAGCCTGCCTTTATGAGTACATCTGATACTTTCATAGTTTTAGTCTTAAACATTTCAAATAGGTTATTATTAAAGGTTATCTTAATTAAATCCTTTCGAATACTATCTCCTATAGTTCCTATACCTATTGGTGTTATAAATTCTGGTCCTCCTAATTCATCATAATTAACTTTCACCTTATGAAGAATTTCAGTTCCCCTAACAACTACCCTCTCAGGTCTTAGGTCTAACTTTTGTGCTAAAAATTCTGTTAATAAAGGAATTTGACTTCCCCCTCCTATACAAAAAACCGCACTAGGAGCCTTTTTATTGTACTTTAATATATTCTTAGCAATATTATCTGCTAAATTTTCTACACTACCTTTTATTCGTTCTAATATTTCTTCTGTAGTCAAGGTATACTCAATACCAACTATATCTGAAAAGGTATGCATATTCTTTTTATTTAGCTGAATTTTGAGTTCCTCTCCCATATTAAAGTCTAACAAAAACTCTTTAGCTAAAGTCTCAGTTATTTCATCCCCTGCCACAGAAGCCATGGCGTAGGCCACCACATTCCCATCTTTAGTAAGGACAATATCCGATGTACCTGCTCCTATATCCACTAGGCAAATGTTTAATAATCTTAATTTTTCCGGTATGGCCACATTCATGGCCGCTATAGGCTCTAGAGTTAGACTTTTAACTTCAAGATTTATCTTATTCATTACCGTATACAAACTATCTACAACCACATAAGGTAAAAAAGTAGCTATTATTTCAGCACTAATTTTACTTCCCTTATGATCAATTAGTGAAGTCATTATGTTATCATCTAAATAATAGTTTACAACCGTATGTCCTACACAATAATATTTTAATGACTTATCTTTATTTTCAGAATCTAGGATCTCTTGAGCCCTTTGAACCCCTTCAATTTCCATTGACCCTACAATTGACTTATCTATTTTTGTAACAAAGTCTATTTCCTTTTCCACTTTAACTGTATAGGTCTTCAAAGCCCTACCAGCAGCTGCTATGGATACATACTTTAATTGAAATCCTAATCTGTCCTCAATATTTTCCTTTACTTTCTTACAAGTTTTAGCCACCTTTTCCACATCATGAATTTGACCATCGTACATGGCCCTTGATGGGTGTTTTAATATATCATAATCTATTATTTCAAATTCTTCATCTGTTTTTCTACCTACAATACCCACTACACTCTTAGTACCTATATCTAAGGCAAAGACCACCTCATGGGGATTTACATTTCCTTTAACTTCTTCCATCATTACTTATACACCTCAATCACTAAATATACTTAACATATATTCTTCATAATTTTACAATTTCCTTCTTTATTTTTCCTAATAGGCATTTTAAAGGTAATCTTTTACAAGGAAAATTTGTTTAATCTTATCAAATACAACTTTTACTCAAGATCATATGTAATCATATTACCTCTCCCTTATAATAAAGGCACTCGTCCTTTAAGGGGCATTCCTCACAAAGGGGCCTTCTAGCTTTACATATTCTTCTTCCTAAAAAAATTATCCTGTGGTGGGTATCTGTCCAAAGATTTTTAGGTATATTTTTCATAAGATCCTTTTCCGTTTCATCTACATTTTTTCCATTAGCTAAACCGATTCTATTAGATACTCTAAACACATGGGTGTCTACAGCAAAGGCTGGCTTATTGTATGCATTACTAATTACCACATTTGCAGTTTTTCTTCCCACACCTGGTAGCTTCATAAGTTCATCCCTTTCATCTGGCACTAGGGAATCATAATTTTCTATTAAGAGCTTACATGTTCCCAATATATTCTTAGACTTTGTAGAATAAAAACCACAACTTCGTATTTTGTTTTCCAACTCCCCTTGACTTAATTCTAATATTTTCTCAGGAGTATTATACTCCTTATAAAGCTCACTAGTAACCTTATTCACCCTCACATCTGTACACTGGGCCGCCAATATGGTAGATATTAACAATTCAAAGGGAGAATTGTAAACAAGTTCACATTCTGCATTTGGATATAATTTTTCTAATTTATTTAAAACAATGTTCATGTCTTTTTTAGATAGTTTTTTCTTCACTGATTCTTCACCCTTTCTACATAAATTTATCAATTCTAATCCTTACCTGAAATAGGCACACATAAAGCTACATGCCAATTGATAGATCTATATAGATTTCGTAACACTAAGCTCTCTTTATACAGTAAGTTGCCTATAAGGGAAACTATTGAAAATTTTTGGAACCCTGGAACGTCACAACATCCTATGCTACTTGAGCATGACACATAAACCTATCTACGGAGATTCACACTTTCGCTTGTGACAAGGACTTGGGTGGAAAAGATTTTCAATAGTTTCCTGAAATAGGCTCACATAAAGCAAGTTTATACACCAGAAATCTATAATTATCTATAGTGTTTCCCTATTGCAACTAATAATTTCTACTCTTCCATCATTCTCTATAAACTCGACTACCTTATCTATCATCTGTAGAGCATGCCTTGTATTAGTGCTAACACAAACTACTCCCACCTCAGCCCTTCTCCATAAATCATTTAAGCCCACTTCTCCTATGGAAACATTAAATCTAGACTTAATCCTTCCTATTATACTCTTTAATATTTGCCTTTTCTCCTTTAAGGAATTCACTTCATATATTAAAAGTTCCATATTACAACTTCCTATTACCACTAACAATCACCTCTACTTAATAATACCTCAAAATAGTACAGCTTAAACTAAAATATTTTCTTGATATGAAGGATTTAGAAATATATAATATTTATGTAGACATTTCTGACCAGCTGGTCAGTTTTAAAAATGGGGGTATTTTATGAATAAAAGGTATTTAATTTTAATTATGGTTTGTATCCTGTCCCTCTCAATGGTAGGTTGTTCTAAGGAAAAAAGTGCAAATGCCACATCTGAGGCTCCAATTAATGTGGAGACCAGTTTAGTGGCTCCCAATAGTTTCACATTGCAAACAGCTTTGTCAGGAAAAATAAGTGCCATAGACGAAGCAGATATTTCATCTAAAGTAGGTGGCGTTGTACAACATGTGAATGTGGAAATTGGAGATTTTGTAAAAGAGGGAAATATATTAATATCTTTAGAAAAAACAGATTTTAAAACAGCTTTAGAAGAGGCGCAGGCTTCTTATAGTATGGCTTTAGCAAGCTATAACAACACTTTAGAAAAAATAAAGGTGGCTAAAGCAAACTATAAACGTATGAATGAATTATATTCACAAGGTGCCCTGTCTAAAAGGGAATTAGAAGAAGCAGAACTAGCATCCTCTGACACAAATTTAGAATTAGCTAAAGCAAAACTTCTTCAAAGCCAAGCCACTTTAACTAAAGTTCAAAATTCTTATTCAGATTCTAACATTACAGCTCCCATCTCAGGTTTCATTACATCCGTTAATGTTAGCAAGGGGGAAAGTATATCACCTTCCATCCCTGTAGTTTCCATATCCAATATAGATCCTGTTAAGGTAGAAACTTCCGTATCAGGCTATTTAGTTAACAAACTACACAAGGGAGACTTAGTAGATGTATTTATCAAATCAGTAGATACAAAACCCTTTAAGGGAACTATACATGCCATATCACCTGCTCCAAGGAAGGATAATTTAACTTATCCTATTCAGATTACAATAGAAAATAAAGATTCCTTGGTAAAGCCAGGTATGTTTGCAGAAATAGTCGTATCATCTGACAAAAAGGAAAATATTTTAACCATTCCATCTCAAGCTGTAGTTATAAAAGATGGCAAATCTGTAGTATTTGTAATTAAAGATAATAGAGCTCATATGAAAGACATAGAAGTTGGTTTAGACAATGGTACTTTAGTTGAAATTATCCATGGTCTTAGTGAAAATGAAGAAGTAGTTATGAAAGGACAAAACTATCTAGAAGATGGAAATCAAGTAAAAGTTATTAAATAGGGGTGAGGTTTTATGAATTTATCTAAAATAAGTGTTAAAAGACCTGTTACCACGCTAATGTTCATGTTTATAGCCATCTTATTAGGTACCGTTTCTTTAACAATGCTTCCCGTAGACTTATATCCAGATATGGATATTCCCGTAGCCATAGTATCCATAGATTATAAAGGCGTTGGACCTGAGGAAATAGAAACACTTATCACCAAGCCGGTGGAGCAATCTGTAGCTACTGTTAGTAATTTAAAGGAAGTATCA
Organism: Anaeromicrobium sp.; assembly: GCF_025210435.1. Lineage (GTDB taxonomy): Bacteria > Bacillota > Clostridia > Peptostreptococcales > Thermotaleaceae > Anaeromicrobium. Next base: position 25,746 of record NZ_JAOART010000018.1, on the reverse strand, counting down.
TCCTATACAAAAGAAGGAAATTCCTTAGTAGTAGCTGAGTTTGAATATAATACAGACATGGATATGGCAGCCCTTGAGATGAGGGAAAAGGTTGATTTAATAAAGGGAATTCTACCCGACGGGGCATCTACTCCCTTAGTATTAAAAATCGATCCAAATTCCCAGCCAATTATTGAAATGGGAATTAATGGAGATATGGAAATGAGCAAACTTCAAACTCTAGTGGAAGATGAAATAGTATCACACTTTGAAAGAATAGACGGGGTAGCTTCTGTTGATTTAAGGGGTAAAGTAGAAAAGGAAATTAAAATAATAATAGATCAAGAAAAGTTATCAGGTTTTGGATTAACTTTAGATGACATAAAAAATATATTGATGGCTGAAAATTTAAACTTGCCAGGTGGTAAGATAAAAAAAGGAGAAAAGGAACTTATTGCAAGAACTACAGGGGAGTTTCAATCTGTAGATAATATAAAAGATATTCCTATCCTATTAAAAAGTGGAGAAAATATATTCCTTTCTGATATGGCTTATGTAACTTTAGGCTACAAGGATAAGGAAAGTATAACAAGGGTAAACAACAAAGGATCCATAGGAATTAGCATAAAAAAGCAATCTACAGCCAACACAGTACAGGTTGCAAAAAAAGTATTACAAACCGTATCAAATGTAAGAGATACATATACTAATTTAACTATTACAGTGGGAATGGATCAATCAGAGTTTATAAATAAGTCCATAGACAATGTATCTAAAACAGCCCTAGCAGGCGGATCTTTAGCTGTTATAGTACTCTTTTTATTCTTAAGAAACTTACGATCTACCTTCGTAATAGGTATATCCATACCCGTATCCATAATATCCACCTTTGCCCTAATGTATTTTGGAGATTTAAGTATAAACTTAATTTCACTAGGTGGTTTAGCATTAGGTATAGGTATGCTTGTGGATAACTCAATTGTTGTACTAGAAAGTATCTATAGAAAAAGGGAAGAAGGCCTTTCTAGAATTGATTCGGCCATAGTAGGTGCTAAAGAAGTTGCCATGGCAGTATTTGCTTCTACAGCCACTACTATAGCAGTTTTTTTACCCATAGTATTTGTAGAAGGTTTTACTTCCATACTATTTAAACAATTATCTTTCACTGTAACTTTTTCACTTTTATCATCCTTAGTAATATCCCTAACAATAGTACCCATGCTTAGTTCTAAGATATTAAAGGTTGGAGAAGTTAAAAAAAGGAGACATACGGGTATATCCATAGGTCACATATTAGACCTTTTTACTAAACTGATAGATACCTTATTAAAAATTTACAATAAAATATTAAATTTTGCACTAAATCATAGAAAAACTATAGTTTTATCAGGAGTGACCATATTAGTAGTATCCCTTTTCCTAGTTGGAATGGTAGGTGGAGAATTCTTCCCTAAGGAAGATGAAGGTTCCCTGTCTATAGAAATAGAACTTCCCTTTGGAACCACTTTAGAGGAAGCTGATAAGGTAGTTACCCATGTGGAGAATATAGTAGATCATATTCCAGAGAAGGACATTATCACTTCTACCGTTGCAGGTAGTCCTAATATGACCTTTAGTTCTTCTAATAAATCTAGCGTATCTATAAAACTTGTGGATTCTAAGGATAGAGAAAGGGAAACTAAGGATGTAGTATATGATATTAGAAAAAAGCTATCCAATATTCCAGGAGCTAAAATCACTGTAACAGAATCCTCTTCAATGAAAGGGGGAGGGCCAGCTTCTTATCCTATAGAGTTAAGAATTAAGGGTGATGACATAAATGTCTTAAGAAATATTGGTGATGAGGTAGAACAAATAGTTAAGAGTATCCCTGGTACATCTGATGTTAAATTAGATACGGAAGATGGTGAACCAGAAGTAAGATTAGTAATTGATAGAAAAAGGGCAGCCTTTTATGGTATTACCGCATCTCAATTAGCTACTACACTAAAGGGTTCCATAGATGGTCTAAAGGCTACTACCTTTAAATCTAATGGTGAAGAAATAGACATTAACTTATACATTAACGATACCTTTAAATCATCTATTGAAAATATGAAACAAATACTAATAAAGTCTCCAAAGGGAGAAAATGTACCTATTGGACAAATAGCCCATTTAGAGTATTCTAATGCTCCCACTCAAATAAAAAGATTTAACCAAATTAGAACTGTAACCGTATCTTCCCAATTAAAGGGACGTGATTTGAAATCTGTAACGAAAGATATTGAAGAAAAATTAGATAGTTATAACTTCCCATCTGGCTACAGGTATGACTTTACTGGCGAGGAAGAAGATAGGTCAGAAGCTTTCAAAAGCTTATTTATGGCTTTACTTTTATCCATAGTATTAATATATATGATTTTAGCATCTCAATTTGAATCATTGCTACATCCATTTACTGTTATGCTATCCGTTCCCTTTGCTTTGTCTGGTAGTTTCATTGGTCTCTTTGTTACAAATAGACCCCTATCCGTACCAGCATTCATAGGAATCATAATGTTAGCTGGTATAGTAGTTAACAATGCCATAGTCTTAGTAGACTATATTAATCAATTACGTGATAGAGATATGAGTAGAAAAGATGCCATAATAGAAGCTGGTAACACAAGATTTAGGCCTATCATTATGACTACTTTAACTACAGTACTAGGATTAATTCCCCTAGCACTAGGAATAGGAGAAGGTGGTCAAACTCAAGCTCCTATGGCAACAGTTGTAGTTTGTGGGTTAACCCTATCCACCCTACTTACATTGGTATTTATACCTGTTGTCTATACTTTATTTGATGACCTATATATTAAAATAAAGAGAATCCTCTTTAGGCATATTCAAAAAATAAATTAGTCATTTCACTGGTTATTTGGATTATTTTCTTCGTTATGGAATCCCTTACATATGTCTAATATGCTCGCTCACCATGCCTTGAAAATAATCCAAATTCCTCAGAGACCTGGCTAATTTATTTTTTTCACATGCCTTAGAAAAAGAACAATCTCTAATTAAGGGAGGGTTATATGAAGAAATTAAACTTAAAAAAAGAGGCCATAATAAATTCAGCAATAGAGCTTTTTTCAAAGGACGGGTTTCACAATACAAAGGTGGTAGATATTTCAAACCATGCTAAGGTTGGTAAGGGAACCATATATGAATACTTTAAAAATAAAGAAGAACTTTATATGGAATCTATTAAATATGTATTTGAACTCTATGAAACTCATCTTAAGGAAGCCATAGACGAGGAGAAATCACCCTTAGAAAAATTAAAGAAATATCTTTATATTTCAGATGAACTTACAAAGAAATATGGCTCTATAGTTTTTGCTCTCATGAAGGATATTCGTTCTAATGGTATGTCCATGTTTGATACATTAATAGAATATGAAAATAAGGATTCACAATTAGTAATGGAAATCTTCCAAGATGGTATGAATGAAAATATCTTTAAAGATATTTGCCCAATGATAGCTACTAACGCCTTTATTGGTTCCATTAGATTTCATATGAGCAATAAATATATTAGACCTAAGGGACATATAGAAGAAAATGATTTAGAATATCTTTTTAACATGTTATTATATGGAATAGTAAATGAGTAGGTTACCCTACTCATTTACTTATTTTCACATGTATAACTTTATAGTATATATTTCTATCTGTTTCCAACCCTATTACTTTTTTTCCTTCTCTTATAATTAATAAGATTGCTTTTCACTTCTTTAACAATTTGTTCAAAGGATAGGTCTGTTAATATTTCCATACCTTCTTCTATGGTTTTTATTGGATATATATGAAATAATCCATCCTTTACTGCCCTTATGACTTCATCATCTAATACAAGATCTATAATATTTTGTTCTGGAATTATAACTCCATGTTCTCCCGTTAGACCATGCTCCTTGCATAAACTAAAGAATCCTTCAATTTTCTGGGTCACACCACCTACTGGTTGTATCTCCCCCCTTTGGTTTATGGAACCTGTAACGGCAATGGATTGTTTTAAAGGAACCTTGCCTAGGCTAGACAATATGCCATATAATTCAGTACTAGATGCACTATCTCCGTCTATACCTCCATAATTTTGCTCAAAACATACTTTTGCAGTTACCTCTAAAGGGTCATATTTGCCAAATTTCTCATTTAAATATCCTTCCAAAATCATAATTCCCTTATTGTGTATGTTCCCACTCATATCAGCTTCTCGCTCTATGTTTATGACTCCGCAACTGCCCGAATAAGTAGTCACCGTTATTACAGATGGCTTTCCAAAGGAATGGTCTCCTAGGTCTATAACTGATAAACCATTTATTTTACCTATCTTTTTACCCCTTATATCTATTAATATTCTTCCTAAAGTATACATTTCATTAGCTCTTTCCTCTATTTTTCCATTTCTATAGGACTTTTCTTTAAATGCCTTTTCCACATGCTTAGAACTAATATGTTTTTCTCCTTCGTACTCTGCCCAAGCACTAGCTTCGATTATTAACTCCATAAGTTTATCAAACTCTGTAGTTAACTTCTTTTGATTGCCAGTGATTTTATGACTATACTCTAGTATCTTTGCCACACCCCTATTATTAATTTTTTTCAGATTTGTTTTTTCACAATATTCATATATAAATTTTGCCATTCTCATTTGATTTCCTAAATTAGCATCCATATTTAAATCGAAATCTACCTTTATTTTAAAGTACTTTTCAAATTCCTCATCGTAATTATAAAGTAGATAATATACATAGGGACTACCTATTATTATTATTTTTAAATCCATTTTTATATCTTCTGGTTTTAAAGAGACTATATCAAAAAGACCTAGCTGATTTTTTAAGCTTTCAATGGTAAGCTTTTTAGTCTTTAAAACCCTTTTTATAGTATTCCAAGATTGAACATTACTAAGAAGATCATTTGCCTGTAGTATTAAATAACCTCCATTAGCCCTGTGAATATCTCCAGCCTTTATCATGGTAAAATCCGTTTTCAAAGTTCCCTGTTCATTTTCATATTCTATTTTACCTACTAAATTACTATAGTTAGGATTCTCAACTACCACCACAGGAGCTCCTATTTCTTTACTATTGTCTACACATACGTTTACCTCATATCTTTTTAATATATTAATTTGATTGACTATATCTTCCTCTTGTTCTCCACCATCAAACTCATAAATATTTTTTGAAATATCCACCTGAACTAACCCAAGATATTTTTCTATCTTATCATATTCATTATATTTATCTTTCATATGATTAATAAGAGGAGATACTATACTTTTAACTATTTCATCATCTAACTCCATTATTTTGTCTTTAGCTTCATTCTCTAATACCTTTATTTTCTTTACACATTCAATTGCCTCTAGCTCAACTTCTACAGCCTTTCTCTCTATTTGTTTCTTTTTTTCATCTTCCAGCTTTTCATACTCTTCATCATCTATGGGCTTTCCATCAACTAAGGGTCTTAAGGTAAATCCTTTAGTGCTATTCTTTAGCAAAAATCCATTTTCCAAGCAGTACTCTTTTAAATATTCCATTAAAGAGTCACCCTTATTTTGGTAAACTTTTATTATTTCAGTTTTTTCCTTTTCATATTCTCCTTTGCTAAAAGCCCTATTTACCTTTTCTATAATATCCTCTAACAATTCTTTCATATCATCTTTAAACATATTTCCCATTCCAGGTGGCATACTTATGGACATAGGTGAAAAAGGATCTTCGAAATTATATACATAACACCAATCATCGGCTACATTCTCTGTTTTAGCATAATTTTCAACTATTTTCTTCACATATGTTTTCCTACCAGTTCCTACATTTCCCATTACAAATATATTATATTTAGGATTTCTAACCTTAAGGCCAAATTCCATTGATCTTACTACCCTTTCTTGGCCTATAATATCTAAATCCATATCTAAATTACCTATTTTACTATATTGAAAATGTTCGGGGTTATATGTTTTCTTTAATTTGTTGTAACTTAATTCTTTGTATCCCATAAAAATCCCCCTTGTAGTATAAAGACTTTTAATCCATATTATTCAAGTTCCTTGTCTTTTTCTACATAAAATTTCCTTTTAACCTTTTAATTTTTCTCTTCTATTAAATTAATATATGCTAAAATAAGTTTGGAGGTGAAAAAATGATTAAAATAGTTGTTCCAGGAAAGCCCATTAGTAAATCTAATTTTAAACTTAAAAACGTTCATGGTCATTTTTGGATGCCTAAGTCAGGTAAGCATAGTAAATATGTTGCCTATGAAAATACAATTGCAGGTCATATAAATAAGCAATACTCAGGGCCTACCCTAGAAGGAAACATAATAACTATCCTAAACTTATATTTTTCAGATAGAAGAATGGGAGATATACACAATTACCCTAAAAGTATTTGTGATGGTATAGAAAAAAGTGGAATAATATTGAATGATAAACAACTAAAACCAGTTTTAATATTTGACCACATAGACAAGGAAAATCCACGAATAGAAATAGAATTGTATGAAAAGGATAAATATGATATTTCCTATGAAATAAAGAAAAAGTAAAAGGGTAGACAATTTAATTTTCGTCTACCCTTTTATATTCAGCCAAGTAATTTCATCCCTATTCTTTCTATTTTATCTATAGTTGTTCTAACAAATGTTGACAATCCAAATTACTAGGATATGATAATAGTAAATTGACAATCTAATATAGTATTTTTATAGGAGGATTAAAATGATTAGAAGAGAAGAAATTATTAACATTATCTCTAGTAAAAAAGAATTCACTAATTTTACAGGAGGAGTAGATGACATTAATATAATGCAAATCGAGAACTCTTTAAATGTCACTCTATCAGAAAGTTATAAGTGGTTTATTAAAAATTATGGATATATATTAACAATGGGCATTGAAATTTATGGAGTCTCAAAAGGGAAAATTCCCTCTTGTATAAAGGCAACTGAAAAATATAGGAAAATTGGATTGCCAGAAAAATTAGTTGTAATTGAGAGTTCTGGAGAATTCGTGTATTGTTTAGATACAGGACATATGAAGGATGGGGATTGCTCTATAGTCTTATGGAATAGGATTGAAGGTATAGAAGAAAAATATGAAAATTTCTATCATTTTTTTTACGATAGGCTACAAGACGCATTGGATAATTGGGATGAGTTTTAGTAATTAAGATATTCATATAAAACCATTAAATATAGTCAAATATGAGGTTGTTAAGTCTGAAATATATTCCAAATATAAAAGAAATAGAATATAAATTATGCAGATTGGGATTTAATATTTAATCAGCTATCAGTAATATATGAATGAAGATTTACGTAATATATTTCATAGTATTAGAGATAGCTTAATATTTCAAATCACTCTTACGAATATATTTATTATGTTTGCTGGTGATGTATAGCAATAATTTGGCATTCATGGCATATCTCAAAATAAAGTGTCCCATCTGCATATTCATCAATTGTATTCCAGTGTATTTGTGCAAAATACTTCATGATTTTATTACATTTTGGACAATTGAGATATTGAAAATCCTGTATCCATTCAGCCATACCACCAATAGTGTTTATTTCATCTGTAATGCCATAATATTTACTGACTGGTTTATGACTCAGGGTTAATCTATTTGTAGTCATTTTTTTCACGTCATCATGTGTAAGCATATTCTCTTCCTTAGATTCCATATTTAATAGATGACTTTCACCATTTAGCTCATATTTACAAAAAATTGCTTCTTCGTAATATATGCAATTGGGACAAATTGTCACTTTCACTATACCTTCTAAGTTTAGAAACTTAAGTTTTTCATCACTACCATCAATTGTCAATATATCAAGTAAATCACATCCGCAACTTGGGCAATGTCCACCATTCATCTCCCCAACTAGGATAGGATATTGTTTTCGTTCCCCTGTTACAAATGTACGACATTCCTCGTAGATAAGTGCCTCTTTATTACCATCTTCCCTAAATGCCCAGCCACCATTATGGGCATACACACTAGGATCCACATATAATTCTTTTCTCCAAGGTAAAGGATTAGCTTGGAGTTCTTTAAAAACTTGTTGCACATAATCATCGCCAATCATAGCAAGACAGCAAAGTAAATGACTTGCCTCTAAGCTATTATCCGTAGTCAATAATTTATGAATTAGTGTGTCACGGGTTTTTTCACTGGCATCCTTGTAAACGATACTTTGTAAAAAAATATTCTGTTCTAAACAAGCTTCAGCTATATAAGACGTATTGATGTTCCTAATAGAAATAAGACTCATTAGTAGTTCTTCTACTTGGTCAAAATTACCTTCTCTTATTTCATTTATGATGATTTGTATTTTTTGTTGTACTACTTCATGACTTAACATGGAAATTTCTAATCTTCTCTCATTTATTTTACAATAATAACACAGTCCCTCAAAATACTTTTCCCTGCCACATTTAGTACAAGGGATTATCATTCTACTCATACTATCACTCCTTGTCATAATCATGCCACCGTATACCCCATGAACATGAGAATTAAATTTTAAAAAACTAAGTATTTATTTCTTCCTTTGAAGTATCATTTCTAAAACACTATACATACGAAAACCATAACATTTTTGTAATATATTGTCAAAACATAATGTAAAAGGATAGATGAAAAATCATCTATCCCTCTACATTTTATCTACTATTTTTTTAAATCCTTCAATAACTTTATTTCTCTCTCATATCCTTCCAATTCATTTGGGGTTTCCAGTAATAATGGAATATTTTTCAACTTAGGATGATTAATAAGGTTAATAATTCCATCTAATCCTATAGTTCCTTCTCCTATACATTCATGCCTATCCTTGTTACTATTAAAGGGCATCTTACTATCATTTAAGTGGATAGCCTTTAATTTATCCAATCCTAATATTTCATCAAACTTTTCTAATACTCCATCTAAATCATTTACTATATCATATCCTGCCGAGTATATATGGCATGTGTCTAATACTACTCCAAACTTTTGGGGATACTTAGTTCCATCTATGATTCTTTTTAATTCTTCAAATGACCTTCCCACTTCAGTACCTTTTCCAGCCATGGCTTCTAATAGGATAGTAGTAGTATGTTCTTCTTTTACCACATCATTTAATATTTCTAATATTAACTCTATCCCCTTATCTACCCCCTGACCCGTATGGCTACCAGGGTGGAAATTATATAGGCTACATGGTAATTGTTCTAATCTTTCTAGATCATCTGTAAATATCATCTTTGCAAATTCTCTAGTTTCTTCCTTTTGTGAACACATATTTAAAGTATATGGAGCATGGGCCAGCAATGGCCCAAAATCATTTTCCTCCATTATCTTTTTTAATCCTTCTATATCCTTTAAATCTAATTTTCTAGCTTTACCACCCCTAGGGTTTCTAGTGAAAAACTGAAAGGTATTAGCTCCTATTTCTAAAGCAACCTTCCCCATATTTTTAAATCCCTTAGAAGTGGATAAATGACATCCTATGTACATATTCTTCTCCTTTTTCCCACTGTATATTATTCTCTAAAACAACTTCCTCCTACAAATTCCTTCAGGATTGAAGTTTGAGGTATTACTTCTTCCCTTTCTATTGATAAGAAGTAGTGTAAGAATTTAAGAAGTCTCTTAGCTTCCACAAATTCTTTATCCTCCTTAGTTATTTCTTTAAGTAGTGGTTCTGCATATTTTTTAAGTACTGCCAATTCGTAAAATAGGGCTGAATTAAACATCACATCTGCTTCTTCTTGATATGGGAATATATTTCTCTTTTCTCCCCTTCTTACAGATTTCCAAAGACCTAAGGTAGTTTTAGCAGAGTGTCCCCTATATTTAGAATCCCTAACTATTCTTCTAATAAGCCTTGTATCCGTTGTAGGAATCCTATTGTGTCCATCTATATTTAATTGTGTTAGGGCACTAATATATATTTTAAATTTCTTATCATCTGAAATTGCCTCTGTTAATTTGTTGTTAAGGCCATGGATACCTTCTATTATTATTATTTGGTCATCATCTATTTGTAAAAACTTACCTCTATATTCCCTTTTTCCCGTTTTAAAATTGAAGGTAGGTATTTCTACCCTTTCTCCCTTTACAAGTTTATTTAAGTGTTCATTAAACAATTTCAAATCTACGGCCTCTACAGCCTCAAAATCGTACTCTCCATTTTCATCAATAGGTGTATCTTCCCTATTAACAAAATAATCGTCTACAGATAATTCTATAGGTCTTAATCCATTTACCTTAAGTTGAATAGATAACTTTTTAGCAAAGGTAGTTTTCCCCGACGAGGAAGGCCCTGCTATAAGGACTATCCTTTTATTTTGTTCCTTTATCATATCCGCTATTTCCACAGTTTTCTTTTCATGTAGTCCTTCTGCCACCCTTATTAATTCAGGATAGGTGTTATCTTTTATATGGGCATTTAAATTTGCTATATAAGCAACTTCTAATATTTCTCCCCATTTTTCCGATTCTCTAAATATATTTGAAAGCTTCTTTTGTTCCTTAAACTCAGGAATTTCATTTGGATTTTCCTTCTCTGGATAGCTTATTATTACCCCTGGTTCATAAAATTTTAGTTGGAAATTTTTCAAATAAGAAGTATTAGGCACCATATATCCATAGAAATAATCTTGTAACCAACCACAGGTATATATATTTAACTCAGTCCTATCTTGGAACTCAAATAATTTGATTTTTGACTCCATTCCAAGGTTTTTAAATATATCCTTAGCCTTATTAAGGGATACACGATCCTTTTTAATTGGCACACCTTCATCTACTATCTCTTTCATTCTCTTTTCTATTCTTAAAACATCATTTTCAGTAATAGATCTTTTATAGTGAATCTCACAGTATAATCCCTTACTCAGTGAATGTTCTACACTTATCCTTGCTCCTGACAAAATTTCTTTAGCAGCCCTTATAAATACAAAGGATAAACTTCTTCTATATATTCTATAACCATCAGAATCTGTCAAATCTAATAATTTTAGTTCACAGGATTCTTTTAATCTATAGTTTAATTCCCTAAGTTCATTTCCTATTTTAGCTACCACTATTACAGATTCTTTTTCTGGTTTTATTTTTTCTATAATATCTAATATTTCAGTTCCCTTATTTACTTCTATCACTTTTCCCTCATATTCAACATTAATCCTTTTATTGTCAGTCATTTATACATCCCCCACTTTTTAGTCAATTATATGTATTATACCCAAAATAACATGACATAAAATTATAATTTTAATTTTTTTATTATATTTTTTTCTTTATAGATCCATATTAAAAAGATGTGACAGTGGATTATACCAAGTCACATCCCTTATACTACTTCACTGTTCCTATTTTGTTAAAAGGATACAACCGAACTAAAACCTTTCCCCTTACCGTATCTATTGGTACAAATCCTACTCGTTCATCCCTACTATCTAAACTATTTTCCCTATTATCCCCCATTACAAATATGGTCTCTTTTGGTACAGTTAGGTCAATTTCACCAGATGTATATTCTCCATTTATATAGTTTTCATCTAGGATTTCTCCATTTACACTTACTTTTCCATCTGTAACAGCTATGTGATCACCCTCTACAGCTATAACCCTCTTAATTAAGTCCTTCTCTCCACCCCTATCCGTTTTTAAGTGGGACTTAAAAACTACAATGTCCCCCTTTTCAGGATTATGAATCATATATGGAACTTTATTTATTATTAAATAATTATATGGATTCAAAGTAGGGTACATGGAATATCCTTTCACCAAAGTAGGTCTTACAAAGGCTGTTATTACCATAGCTATAACAACTGCAATGACAATTGTCTTTAACCATTCATATATTTCTTCTCTCAAATTCCCCATCTCCTCTGAAAATCATTTCCATATTAATTTTAGCACTTATTTAGCCCTTAAACAATTATAATACATATCTATTTCTATTTCATTGATTAAATATCTATTTACCCTATGAAATTGGTTTTTATATATCCTTACATTTAATAAATCTAATATATATATGAAATCATCTATAACTTCGAAGGGATCTCCATATATATCATTTAACAAATGTCTACTTACTCCAAAAAAACCATGTCCAGATATGCTGTTATGTCTTAATTCTATAATATTATTCATCTTAGTTGAATTTAAAATACTCAAAACCTTCACATATCTTTTATCTGAATATAAGTGCTTATTTATATATTGAGTTACTCCTAAACTTAAATTAGGATTATATATCTTATATCTTTTTTTCAATATTTTTAATATGGCTTTTTTCTGAACTCCCTCATCCATGAAAGAAAATTTATCTTTTCCCGTATGATTAACTATGAATATATATTTTAATATGGCTTCCTTTAATCTATATACTCTACTTAAAAAATCTATATATCTACTACTTAAAAGCTGTATTTTAGTATTTTCTATCAACTCTGAAAAGATTTCTTCTGCACTACCATATTCTAATAACTTTATATAGGCTTCTAAGGTTTTAATAGTTTTATCCCTAGAATTTGGCTTAATCTTCTCTATTTCTTCCATTGCAGATTTAAAATCAAAATTCAACCTATGTTTACATGAATATAATATATTTAGGGCCTTATGGTTTAGAATCCCTTCTATTTCCATCATTTCTATAGCCCCTCCATAATCATATCTTTCAATAAGTCTTTCCATTATTATTCTGTTGTCTGATAAATCCATAATGTCCCCCCGTTAAAACAATGATTTTTCTATCTTCTTAAGCTTTGAAGGAAGCTCTCCTATAAACTCCTTTCCCTCTAAATATTTTAAACTCCCTACAGTGTGGGTAACACCTATTTTATAAGCATGTAAAAATTGATTTTTGAGCTTATACTTTTTATTAAATTCCTCATTTATTTTTTTATCTCCATACTTTCTATCTCCTATTATAGGTGTGTTATTAGAGGATAAATGAAGCCTAATTTGATGACTTCTTCCCGTAATTAACTTTACTTGTACTAAACTATAATTTTTATTAGTTCTTATTACACTGTATTTCGTATGTATTTCCTTTGCCCCATTTACTTTTTTGTTTGTAAAAGTAGTTTTATTGTTTCTTTCATTCTTTACTAAATATCCCTTTAATTCTTTTTTTCCCACTATACTTCCTTTTACAATTGTAATATAGTATTTTTCTATAGAATCCTTATTTCTCATCATTACATTTAGGTTTTTTAAGGATTCGTATTTCTTAGCAATAATCACTAAACCACTAGTATTTCTGTCTAGTCTATTTACACAGGCAGGTACAAAGGTCTTCTCACTATCTGGATTATAATCTCCCTTTTCGTGTAAATAACTAAGTACTTGATTAACTAATGTATTTTTACTTTCACTTTTATCTTCATGGATTAACAAATTATCTGGCTTACTTACAATGAGAATATTATCATCCTCATATACTATCTTAAAATCCCTTTTTAAATGGAATATTTCCTTTTTTTCCATGAACTTCTCTATAGTATCTTCACTTAAATATAATTGAATCTTATCGTCTTTGCTTAATATGTAATTTTTTTCTACCCTTTTATTATTTACTTTTATATTCTTCTTTCTTATCATTTTATATAAAAAGCTTAAGGATGATTTGTTTAAATATTTTTTTAAGAATCTATCTACCCTTTGTCCTTCTTCGTTTTCTTTTATAACTATTTCTCTCATTTTTTCACCTCTTTTTATATTATGCCATAATACCTAGTTATTTTGCATTATTTTCTATTTCTATCTTTAAAATAACAATCTATTATGATATCCTAAAACTATCCTTATTATACACGAGAAAAGAGGTGCTTAGATGATTGATAGATTAAAAGATTTACTATATGAAATTAGTGACATACTAGTAGCCACCCTAATAGTTATCCTAGTTAGTGGAGTCATAGTATGGCAAGTGACAGACACTCTGGCATTTTCAAAGGAACAGGCAAATTCAATTACTGTTGAAAAACAACCTGTTACTGAAACCCTATCTACAGAACCAGTGGAAGAAACAATAGAAAAACCCGTAGAAGAACCTTCTATCATAGTGGAAGAAAACAATACTCCTAGTGATGAAATCCAAATCACTCCTGAAGAACCTAAAAGGGAGACTCCTCCACCAAAACCTGTTTCTAAGGATGTTAAGATAACCATTCCTAGTGGAAGTCCTGGAGTTAAAATTGCAAATATCTTAAAAAACTCTGGATTAATAAAGGATAGTAGTGATTTTGTAAAAAGAGTATCCGAACTAAAAATGGACTCTAAATTAAAATCAGGTACTTATACAATAAATACATCCCATTCTATTGATGATATGATTTACATCATTGCTGGAAAGAAAAGATAGTATAAAACCAAATTGGGCATATCCACTGAAAAAAGCCACAAACCCTTATTGGGTTCATGGCTCTTTTTATTTAGTCTTTTAAATGTTCCATTACCTTCTCTAATTTTTTCCTTTGTTCATCATCTAAAAATCCTTTCAATTCTTCTATGGCCTTCATCTGCTTTTTATATTTGCTAGTATTTTTCATCATACTATTTTTTATCTTCTTTAATTCTTTCATGATTTCCTCTTCACTTTTATCTTTATATTTATCAGATAAGTCACTTAGCATTTTCATTTGATCATCGTCTGGCTTTGCATTCTTCATTGCTTTCATCATTGCTTGCATTTTTTTCTTATCCATCAATAGGCCTCCTTAATAAATTTAAGTTCATTACAACTTATGACTTTTACTTAATTTTTATTACTTATAATTTTTTCATATGCCATAACAACCTAGTAACAGAATTTCTTCTATAGCATATGATAAATCAAGAGTTTATTATAGGAGGCTTATTATGAACAATATTGTTCCTAGGGAAAATAACCAATTAATTGCTCCCATCCAGGAAGAAGTTAGCTTAACTCGCCTACTTCCTATAGCTGCTTCAAATCCTGCCGCTTTGGTCCTTATTCCCTTTGCTTTCATGGCATTTAATAAAAATATAAAGGGTCCTAATAGATCTAATAATGGAAGTGAACGTAGAAAAAGAAAACCTAGACCAAAGGTTAAAAAGGAGCGCGCAAGTATACTTGACCAAAAATCAATAGACAAAGTATCTTACTTATTAGATACCCTTGAAAAGGCTTCTTCCTTAAACGATGCAAAAAAGGAAGCTAACAAAACCCATAAAACTAATTTTAACTTCGTAAAAGAAGCTGTGGACATATTAGGAGGAAGCCAATCAAAGGAAGTTATGCAAAGTGTATCTAACATAGTCACTTTAATGGACAGAGCTAGAGACATAAAAAATATTGCAAATTTGAAAAAAGTATTTACATCAGATTCAGCTAATTTTAATGACCAAATGAATACAGTAGTTGAAACTATAAAACCAATGCTTTCTAAGCAACAATTTAAAAATGTGGATAACATTAGAAGGATGGCCCAAATGATGAAGGTCATGTCAGCTTTAAATATGGATGATGATGAGGAGGAGGACGATTTAGCCGCTGATACTCATGTGGACATTTCAACTCTAGATGATGAAATAGAAGTTGAAGAAGATTTTAAAGAACTAGAAAGTTCCCAAGAAGAAATTCCTACAGATAGTATGGAGGATATGGACCATGATGACATTTTTGAAAAGCTGAGTACCATAAAGGATATTGAGGAATCACAATGAAAAATAGAGCCTTTAAAGGATTAGGCATATTCAAAAAATAAATTAGTCATTCTACTGGTTATTTGAATTATTTTCTTCGTTATGGAGTCCCTTGCATATGTTTAATATGCTCACTCTCCATGCCTTGAAAATAATCCAAATTCCTCAGGAAACTGACTAGTTTATTTTTTTCATATACCTTAATCCCTATCCTTTAAAATCTCTATTTCTTCTTTTGTTATTTCCCTATATTGGCCTAATTCTAAAGTCTCATCAATTTTTAATCTACCCATTTGAATGCGCTTTAAATAAACAACTTCCATACCAATGGCCTTAAACATTCTCTTAACTTGATGAAATTTCCCTTCATATATGGTAACCTCTATTTTAGAAGTATCTCCTGTTTCTAAGACCCTCAAGTCCGCAGGAAGAGTTTTATAGTCCTCATCTATATAAACTCCCTCTTTAAACTTTTTCACATGCTCATCCCTTACATATCCATCTATATGGGCATAATAGGTCTTAGGTACATGTTTCTTTGGAGATAGAACTTCATGGGACAATTTACCATCATTAGTAATAATAAGGAGTCCCTCCGTATCCTTATCTAACCTGCCCACAGGAAATGGTTCAAATACTCTAAATTCATCTTCTAATAAATCTACCACCGTTTCATGTAAATTGTCATAGGTAGCTGATATTACTCCCCCAGGCTTATTTAACATTATGTATACAAATTCCCTATAATTTATTTCTTCATCATTTACCTTTATCACATCTTCATAGGGGTTTACATGGGTTTTCCCTTGTTTTATCACTTCCCCATTAACTGTAATATATCCCCTTTTTAAATATTCCTTTATTTCCTTTCTAGTTCCATAGCCTATACTAGATAGTACCTTATCTATCCTTTGTTTTTTCAACATTTCTCCTCCTACATCCATCTCCAAGGAGCTGGATAATAATTTTTTAAAGTATTTCCCATTTGTTTAGCCCAACCTATTGGATAGTTATCTACACACACTAGGGTCCAACCCTTCTCTGATTCCACATTTATAGTCTCACCCTTTAGGTACTTAATTGTATTAGGATCATCACAACTAAAATTTACTACCCTCTTAGCATCTTTCCATGTAAGGCCCATGGCAAAGGCCTGAGATGGTTCAAATCTATTTTTTTTATATTTACCTAATAACCATCCAGATCTAATTACTCTTATACCTGCTAAATTAGGCATATTATCAGGTACCATATATAGATTTTCATTTATTTCTCTAAACTCACCATTAATTTCACAATTGAGATTATCTTCCACAAACTTGTTAAAGGACTCTAATGGTTTATGTTTTTTATCTTTATTTTTTACCTTCCATACTTCATTACTATCCTTTTTAAGTACTGCTACAAAATGGCCTTCTCCCTTTAACTTATGGGGCCACAATCTAATAGATTTTTCTATCCTCTTATCACCACTTACAAATTCACTTAATCCATCCATAAGACCATGATTTTTTTCAATCTCTATCGTATCATATTCCGTGTTTTCCTCTAGAAAGTGGTGGATTATTTCTTCGTTTTCATCTGGAGAAAAGGTACAAGTTGAATAAACAAGCCTTGAATCTCCACTCATAACTTTATCCACATGGGATAATATATCCTTTTGAATATTACTATATTCACTAGTAGGAGTTTTTTCCCAACTCTTCACCATGGACGGATCCTTTCTAAACATACCTTCTCCAGAACAGGGAGCATCTATTAAAACCTTGTTAAAAAAGTTTTTACAACTGTTGTTTAAGTCCTCTATGACTCCATTAATGACTATGGCATTTTTTATACCGCAAAGTTCCACATTCTTTAAGAGGGCCTTTGTCCTACTATGCTTTATATCATTAGTAATAAGTATTCCTTCTCCCTTTAACTTTCCTCCTATTTGGGTAGTTTTTCCTCCAGGAGCAGCACACAAATCTAGTACCCTATCTCCCGGTTCTACCTTTAAAACTTCTGCTGATAACATGGCACTTGGCTCTTGTATGTAATAGAGTCCAGCATGATAATAGGCATGTTTTGCAGGCCTTTCATTTTCTTCGTAATAAAATCCCGTTTCGCACCAGGGAATTTTAACTAATTTAAAGGGACTTATCTTCAAAAACTCCTCCACAGATATTTTTAAAGTATTAACCCTCAGCCCCTGTATTTTTCCATAATTATATGAATCCATAAATTCATCATATTCATCCTTTAATAATTCTTTCATCTTATCTAAATATATCTTAGGTAAATTCATCTACTATGTTCCTTTCTTCATTAAATATATATGAACCATCTCCATAATCTTTCCCTTTAAACGAAACTATACCCACCTATAATAGGTGGGCTTAAAAAATTATCTCTTTTTTAATTTTATTTTTTTACTAACCATAGCATAAGATAAAAATATCATCATTCCAAATACTAACATAAGATTTGTGGCATATTTAGTAGAGTAAAGAGCCATTAAGGCAACTAATCCACCACAAGCCGTTATGGGTATACCCATATACACCCCTTCAAATTCAGTTATGTTGTATCTTGCTAATCTTACTGTTCCACATAGGGCAAATATTAATGTTACTAAAATTCCTAGTGTTCCCATTTTTATTAAACTTAAATTCCACATTAAAAGTGCTGGTGCAACTCCAAAAGAAATTAAATCGCACAAAGAATCTAGCTCTTTTCCAAACTCACTAACCACATCTAGTTTTCTAGCTAGCTGACCATCCATCCTATCGAGCATTGTGGCTGCAATTATAAATAGTGCTGATTTACTGTATTGACCAGAAAAGGTATATATAATGGCCAATATACCCAAAGACATATTTAACAAGGTAAACATATTTGGGATTTGCTTTTTATACTTCACATTAATCCTCCTCAATCCTGTTACTTTACTAAAACCTTAAGCTATATTCATATCAATATGATAATTCCATTTGTGTAAAAAATAACATAGCAATCTGTCTATAATAATATTTTACAGTAAAACATTTCACAATGGAAGTTTTTTTATATTTTTTAATCCTTTTTTAAGATTTGTAATTTTATGGTACTATTGTTATTATTATATAAACAGAAGTTTTGAAAGAATTATATTATAACAAAAGAGGTGATGCTCATGGATAAAGCTGTATTGGGAATTGTAATAAATAAAGATAAATGCCTTCTTATACATAGAAGATGGCCTCCTTGTACTTGGGGCCCTCCTGGTGGTTTTATGGACAAGGGAGAATGTGAAATGGAAACTGTACAAAGGGAAATATTTGAAGAAACTGAAATAGTGTGTGAAGTAATAGAAAAGATTCATGACTTTATATACAGCGATGCCTATTATAACTCTTATATAAGTGTATATGTTTGCAAATACATATCTGGAGAGCTATCCTTTGATAAGGAAAGTTTAGATGGAGGATGGTTTTCATTAGATGAACTACCAAAGGTAGTTTCCCCTAAAGTAGAAATTTTTGAAAGAGCCTTTAAAATAGTAGAAAATCAAATAGATTAATCTACCTAAAGCTTTCCTTACACAATAACTTGCCTAGGAAGGTAAATATGTTAAAATTTTTAAAATTGTGGAATGTCACAGCATTTTATAATACCTTAACATGAAGTGTGATCTTATCTACGAAAATTCATATTTCCCCATGTGACAGGTAACTTCAACAGAAAAAATTTTAATATATTTACCTAAAGTAGGATCACACAAAAGAACTCCCCATGAAGAATCTATGTTTAATATTCATGTCTTATATAATTTTTAGTCTCCATATGCTTAGGATTATTAAATATATTTACAGTCTTATCACTCTCTATTACTCGTCCATCTAAAATAAATATCACATTATCTGCTATTTTTCTTGCTTGAAACAAATTATGGGTAACTATTATTATGGTATATTTCTCCTTTAAATTTACCAATAAGTCTTCTATATGCTTACTATTTTTAATATCTAAAGATGAACAAGGTTCATCTAAGAGTAATACCTCAGGCTCAACACAAAGAGCTCTCCCTATGCATAAACGCTGTTGCTGTCCACCGGATAAATTTAGTGCACTATCTTTTAACCGATCCTTTACTTCTTCATAAAGACATACTTCTTCTAATTTCTTTTTTATTATTTCATCTCTTTTATTCTTTTTATAATATTTTAGAGGATAGTCCATATTCTTATATATACTCATGGGAAAAGGGGATGGATTTTGAAAAACCATTCCTATTTTTTCTCTTATGTGTTCCCTTTCCATATTATTAACATTTTTATTTTTAAATAATATTTCTCCCCC
Organism: Anaeromicrobium sp.; assembly: GCF_025210435.1. GTDB lineage: Bacteria > Bacillota > Clostridia > Peptostreptococcales > Thermotaleaceae > Anaeromicrobium. Next base: position 5,740 of record NZ_JAOART010000018.1, on the reverse strand, counting down.
TATATTGCTACTAGGTTCTTCTTCTAAAAGGGTATTTAAACACTTTAACAAGGTAGACTTACCACAACCAGAAGGCCCAACTATGGCAGTTATTTTATTTTTCTCAAAGGATAAATTAACATCATTTAAAACCTCTTTTTCATTAAAAGATACCTTAAGATTTCTTGTTTCTAAAATACTTTCCATAATAATCCTCCCTCATTAATATTATGGGTATGAAATTTAAACATAATAATATTCCTATTAAAACCAATGCAGTTTTATAAGCATTTTCAACACATATTCCTTCTGATATTAGTCCATACAACTGAAGAGGCAATGCCATGGCTGGTGAAAATATACTACGGGGTACTTTAGCATAATAAACAGCTCCTGTTAGTAAAATAGGTGCGGTGGCTCCCATACTAAAACTTGCACCTAGACAAATTGTCCTTGTTATTTCCTTATATGTTATGGGTAATATTATTTTGAAAAAGGTATATGTCTTATCTATTCCTAAACTTAAGGAGCTGTAAAATAATAATTTATCCACTTCCCCAAATATTTTTTCAAACCTTAAGGTCATAAATGGAAATATTAAAGTACCTAAAACTATACTTCCTGCAATAATACTTATTCCCAACTTCATATATACTACTAAAAAGCCATATCCAAATAAACCTAGTACAATAGATGGAATTCCACCTATAACCCCTATAACCAATCTAATTATACTCTTTATTCTCTTATTTCTATTGTAAAATGCTAAATAGGCACTTACGCATATACTAAATAAAAGCCCTATGAAAGTACTTAGTGTAGTAAAGTATAGGCTTCCTATAATACAATTATATATACCACCTTCACTACCTATGGGAGTACCACTAGGACTTTCAATTAAAAATTTCAGACTAATGCCCTCATATCCATTTATAAAAACAAATCCAAACATACCTAATATTATGCATATTACTAAAACGGTGCTTATACTCCACCAAAGCTTAATTACTAAATCTTTCACCCCTGCGCCTTCTTTCTAAATAAACTTTCTTATAAAATAAAAAATAATATTTATGAGCATCAATATGAGTATTAATACTAGACCTGCTAAATAAAGGCTATGATAGTGATAACTTCCCAAGGTAGCACTAGACATTTCTAAGGCTATAAGTCCTGGTATAGTTTCTCCCTTTTTTAATAAACTAGGATACATTGGACTATTACCTATGACCATCATAACGGCCATAGTCTCCCCTATACTTCTACTAACTCCTAATAAAGTTCCCACTAGTATACCTTTTTTAGACCCAGGCAGTATTAAATTTCTTATCATATAATATTTAGAAACACCCAATGCCCTTGAATGAATACTGTATTTTTCAAAGACCTTAGTCATAGTTTCACTACAGGTGCTTATTATATAGGGAAGTGCCATTATAGATAATACAATTCCTCCAGCTAGTATACATTCACCTGATCCTATTTTAAAATTTTCTTCTATGAACTTAACTAGCCATAAAAGACCTACAAATCCATATACTACAGAAGGAATTCCCGCCATTAAATCTATTAGGGCCTTAATTTTTTCTCTAGTACTTTTTTTAACTATTATACTTATGAAAATACTAACTCCAACTCCCACAGGAAGTCCTATTATTATACTTAAAAATGATACATATAATGTGCCTAGTATCATAGGAGAAATTCCTAAACTTATACTCTCTCCTACTGGATTCCATTCATGTCCTAATATAAAATCCATAATGGAAATCTCTTTTAATAAAACCATACTTTCCTTTGACAAAAATATTATTATGAAAAGAAGTATCATAAAGACTAAAGAAGTAATCCCCTTAATTAAAGCTCTAAATATTTTATCTATAGCCTTGTACAGAACCAAAATACCACCTCCATAGAAAAGTCAGAGAATATTCTCTGACTTATTTTTGTGGCACAAAACCTAATTGTTCTACTACCTTAAGGCCATCTTCTGATAGTAATTTATCTATAATTGCTTTCTCATAAGGATTTAACTCCCCTGATTTTATTACTAAAAGAGGACGGGATATTTTGTATTTTCCATCTTTAATATTTTCTACGCTAGGACTAACTCCATCCACATTAAGGGGTATGATCTTATCCTTATTTTGATTTACCACACCAAAGGAAGCATATCCAATAGCATTTTTATTTTCAATAATTTTATTAACTAATGCACCCATAGATGGTGATTGGATCACATTATCACTTACTTTAACATCTCCCATGATTTTTTTCTTAAATACCTTATGGGCACCACCACCCACATCTCTAGTTACTAGGACAATTTCTTCATTAGATAATCTAGAATCTACTTGATTCCAATGGGTATATTCACCTGAAAATATTTTTTTTAGTTCTTCTGTACTAAGTCCATCTTTAATCTCATATATTTTGTTACTTGGATTCACAGAAATTGTTAAAGCATCTGTTCCCAGTTTATACTCTTTGTATCCTTCTATGGATTTTTTTTCATCTTCGCTTACATTTCTTGATACCATACCAAAATTAGCACTCTTGTCTAAAAGAGCCTTGATTCCTGCTCCAGAACCACCGCCCCCTATGGCTATGTCTATTTCTTCCTTAGGAAAATCTTCATTTACCTTATCCCAAGTTCCATTAGCTTCCATGTACTCCTTAGTTATGGTAGTAACTACTGGTGCTAAAGTAGATGATCCCTTAAACATAACTTGCCCTACTGATTCTGCCGTATCAACCTGGGCCTTTTCTCCACATGCACCAAGTAACATGGCCATTAATACTACAATTAATAAATTAGCAATATTTTTTTTCATACTTTCCCTCCTAAAGTGTAAATAACTGGTTCATTGTAGCATTTATTCCATTTAATTACATTAATTATAATATTTTTTTATGATTAAATAATATCTATAGAATATTAAAATAAAAATTCAAAAAAAACATACCCCTTAAAGTACTATAAAGGTATGTTTTTGCTTTCATTTATCTTAATTGGTATATAGATTTCTTGATTTGAAAATTATTTTATACAGTAATTTGCCTACGAAGGTAAATATATTGAAAATTTTTGGAATTGAGGAACGTCACAACATCCTATGCTACTTGAACATGACGCATGAACCTATCTACGGATATTCACACTTTAGCATGTGACAAGGACTTGGGTGGAAAAAATTTTCAATATATTTTCCTGAAGTAGGCTCACATAAAGCTAATCTATCATTACGAAATCTATACTTTATAATTCAATCTTTAATTAAGGCATATTCAAAAAACAAATTAGTCATTTCACTGGTTATTTGAATTATTTTCTTCGTTATGGAATCCCTTACATATGTTTAATATGCTCGCTCACCATGCCTTGAAAATAATCCAAATTCCTCAGAGGACTGACTAGTTTATTTCTTTCATATGCCTAAATCTTCTCTGGACCTTCGTATTCTTCTCCAAAAGTATCAACTGTTACCTTTTTCATCTTTTGCTCTTCTTTTGGTTTGTCTTGGAAGTTAGTCTTAGTTCCAGCAATCGCATCAACTACCTCTATACCTTCCACTACCTTTCCAAAGGCTGCATATTGTCCATCTAAGTGTGGTGATCTTGCGTGCATAATAAAGAATTGGGAACCTGCTGAATCTGGGTGTCCAGATCTTGCCATTGATAATACTCCCTTATCATGCTTTAAATCATTTTTAAAATTATTCATTGAAAATTCACCCTTAATACTGTATCCAGGTCCACCCATACCTAATCCCTGTGGACAACCTCCTTGGATCATAAATCCAGAGATTACTCTATGGAATATTAATCCATCATAGAATCCTTCTTTAGCTAAAGATACAAAATTCTTCACCGTATTAGGCGCAACCTCAGGATAAAGTTCTGCCCTTATTACCTTCCCATTTTCCATTTCAATAGTTACTATTGGATTTTTCATAATTACATTCCTCTCTATCTCTTATTTTAATTTATATTCAATAGTACTAGTTAAGTTTCCTAACTTTCCTAATATTGATATATATTTCATTCCTAATTTATTGTAATATGTTATACACTTAAAATCAACTCCCCCAAGTAAACTAGTATTAGTATTTAATATAATCCCGGGATTAATTCCATTTTTTCCACTAAAAAAGACAGTCTTCCTAAATAACTGCCCTTTTCTCAGATACTCATATGCCTAACCTTTTATCTTTCTTACATTGTACAAGATACCAATAAGAAAACTTATTGGAAATATAACATTCAAACCTAGTAGCTTGCCTAACAAAAAGAAAATCATAATCCCCATGGCTATATTAGCCATCATAAAGCTCTTCTCCATATCACTCTCCCTATTGTTGAGACCTAATGTATTAATTCAATTTTACAAAATTTGAATTAATTTTTCAACTATTTTGTATTTTCTTTACAAAAAAAAGATTTTTTCCCATGATTTCTCCATGTTAGTGCAGTCTTCTTAATCTATTCCTTAATTTCCTTCAATATCTCATCTACCACATGTTCATTTCCTACTACTACGAATATATGCCTCCTATCTAAAAATTCAACAGAGCCTCCAGCTTCTTTCAAAACCACATTAGCAGCCTCCACATCCCAAGGGCCTAAAGTCATCTCCCAGTAGCCGTCTATCCTTCCACAGGCCACATTAACTATATCGTAACTAGCAGCTCCCATTCTCCTAATTCCCTTCACCTTCGGAATTATCTTAGAAGCATATTCCACATTATTCTCAGGATTTTTATCCTTATCATAGGAAAATCCTGTGACCACCACACATTCCTTTAATTTCTTCTTCGTACCTATCTTAATTTTTTTACCATTTAAATAGGCCCCTTCCCCCTTTACCCCACAAAACATTTCATCAAGGATAGGAAAATATACTACTCCTAGTACACCCTCATCCTTATATCTAAGGCCAATACATACAGAAAATCTAGGTGATCCATATAAAAAATTAGTAGTTCCATCAATAGGATCTATTATCCACACATAATCAGATTCTATAGGAGATTTTCCCGTCTCTTCTCCTAAAATTCCATGGTTAGGGTAGGTGGTCTGTATTAATTTAATCAATTCATTTTCACAAAGTTCATCCACTTCCGTCACAAAATCTGAATGGTTTGATTTAGTGCTATATTTTAAATCTGCCCTATTATAATTTTTCCTCTGTATTTCACCAATTTCCCTAGCCCACTTCTTTGCATTTTCTAATACTTCCTTTAATACTACCATCTTTTTCACCTCTATTTATTTATAGATTTCGTGGTAAAGACTTTGTTTTATGTGAGGAAATTTCTAACATTTGTTAACGAATAAACTTTATCTGGATCTTCACTATATTCGGTATATATATTATATATGTCATACACAAATTCATCTAAGGAACTTCTAGCAGATGGTCTAAATAGCTTAGCTTTTAAGTCATTCCATAGGTTTTCTTGGGGGTTCATTGTTGGTGAATATTTAGGAAGCCAGATAACTTCTATTTTATCTTTGTTATCTTGAAGAAACTTTATAGTTCTGTTACTAGTATGTGTTCCAGCATTATCCCAAACCACATATACTTTTTTACATGGATTTATTTTAATTAGATTCTCTAAAAATGTTATAGTTTTTTCAGAATTAATTGATTCTGTAGATGGGTAGACATCAACTATAGTGTCATGATTTTTTAAAACTTCAGTAGCTCCTATTATATTTAGACCAGTATGTGAAGCATTTTTCTCTAGTATAGGGGGTT
>NZ_JAOART010000017.1 GCF_025210435.1 Anaeromicrobium sp. | reverse complement strand
AAAGGAATAAAGGTGTAGAAATACTTCTATTTAACAAGAATATAATAGTTTAAGTCAAAGATTAAACATATTAAAGTTCAATTAATTACAAATTATGGATTTTATTCATGATTTGCCCTAATTACTGTACGTAGGTCAGGGATTTACCCTATTTCTATTCTATTTCTACCATTTTCCTTTGCCCTATACAATGCCTTATCAGCATATTTAACTAAATCAGTAGAAGATTCTCCATTCCATTGACGAATTCCCATACTAACTGTAACTCTTAATCCTTCAATAGAAAATCTTTCACTTGCAATATGCTCTTTAATACTATTTCCTATTCTTAACCCTTCATCTAAATCTGTATTAGGTAAAATAATTATGAACTCTTCTCCTCCATACCTTCCTGCTGTATGTTCTTCTCCTATATTAGAAGAAATAATAAAAGCAGCATCCTTTAAAACTTCATCTCCCACTTGATGGCCATAGGTATCGTTTACCCTTTTAAACCTATCTAAATCTGCCATAATCAATACTAAAGGTACTTCCCTTTCCCTTGAGTTATAAATTGCTTCTTCTAACTTTTCATATGCGGTTTGATGATTGACTAATTGGGTTAGTCCATCTGTTTTTGCTAATTTTATTAGTTCCTTGGTTCTTTCTTCAACCTTATTTTCTAAGGATCTATTCATTTTTTCTAACTGATCTTTATGTAACTCCTTTTGATTAATACTTGATACAAGATATATGGCCCCAACTACTACAACAGTAGCTATAATCACTAGTGCCATAATAATATTAAAATATTTTTTAACATGTTGTAAAACCTCACCTTTTTTCTGGGTAAATACAATATACCATTTATTCATAATATTTTCTGATGGAATATGTACTTCTGTGCTAATATAAAATTTTTCCTGTCCCATAAAATCTGCTTGAAAATAATTATTTTTGTTTGATCTTGTATTAAGGATTTTTTCACCAATATTTTCAAATTTATGGTTATTGCGTAAGATCATTTCCCTATTTGGATGGGCTATTGCCACACCCCTATCATCAACAAAAAACATATAGCCCGTATTTTCAAAATTCACATTGTCCACAAAGGTCTTTGTGAAATATTCAATTTTAGGAGATATGAGTGCAACTCCTATAATTTCTGAATCATATATAATTGGTGCACTAATTACAAAAATTGGATTTCCCCTTAATATACTAGGATAAATTTCACTTATGAAATACTCTTTCCCCTTAAATATTTCCCTCACATATGAATATTTCATACCACCTTTTCCAACGGTTTTTCCTCCTACCGTATCTACTAAAAATTCTCCATGATTTATTTCTACTTCTTTCCCATTTACACTTCTTATTATTGATTTATCTAATTTTGCACTTATGGGTAAGTTTTCATAGTATGGATATAGGCTATGTACCTCTTGTAAAAATTCCTGTGCTTCATTGATGACTCCCTCATTTTCAGGGAATCTACAGGCATTAATAACTCGTTTATCCTTTGAAATCATTTTTACAACCCTCACCTGATGATCAATCCAATGAGTTAGAGCATTAGTTGTTTGAGAAGTAATCTTATCCCCAACTTCATAAAATCTATTCTCATAACTCTTTTTAACTTCCATATAAAAAAATACATTAAAGAGTATGAATGCACTAATTACAATAATAATAATTTGAAGTATATATTTTCTTCTTTTCTGTAGGATAATATCCACCTCCCAAAATGACCCACCATATAATGAATATTCTCCAATTTATTGCAAATCCCCTTTTTTTCTGCAATTTTCATCAACTAGTTCAATCATTCTTTATTTCTTCTACAAATTTAATATCTGCTGGTGCTATCTTATATTTGTCTAATTCACATGGTTTACACCATACAAACTGAGAATGATCCTTCAAATTTATGTTCCCCTTTTTTATAACGGCCTCATAAGCCTTTAGCTTAATTATTTTATCGGCATAATCATATATATTTTCATCAAAATAATTCTTAACTTCTATATCTATATCCATCTCTTCTTTTAATTCCCTTATGAGACTTTCTTCATCACTTTCTCCTTTTTCTATTTTGCCTCCTGGAAATTCCCAAAATCCTCCTAAGCTCTTAGATTCTTTTCTTTTAGCTATTAATATTTCATTTTTATCATTTCTTATGATTGCTGCTACTACTTCTATCATATTTATTCTCCTATACAATACTTTTATTTGCACTACTAATCATGTTAGCTGGCATTTGTTTTTCTAATTTCCATTCAAAACTTATGGGTCTATCTCCATAATGTCTTACATAAGATGCCTTGCCCAGGTAAGTATATGGACTAGTTATTCCATTTTTATTCTTGTATTCTCTTACAAATAAAACAATCTTACTATTCTTTTCTTTATGATTTATATAACGCTGGCCTGTAGGACTTTGAACAGTGGTTCTACTTTGGCTTTGCCAATGAAATAGTATTTCATTTATGGCATAATCATCATATAATGTAGATGGAGAAAAATCCTTATCTGATTTATTTAAAGTTATGAAAAAGACGTCTAACTTTTTATCAGCTATATATTTTACACCTTCACGCATGGCAGGACTTTGCTTTTCATTATAGTAATCTAATCCCGATAAAATTTGATCCTTAGTATAGGTACAATGAAGGTCTAATCCACTTGCAAATCCAAGATCAACTCTTTCATCCACAAAACATATTTTATTGTAATTATGGTTTAGTATATCTATTACTTCATCTTTTATATACTCCTCATTAAATATTTTCTTAAGTCCTTCTAAGGAACATGTTAAACCTTCTTTAAATGGATTGTTCGAATAAAAAGAATAATACAAGATATTTAATAGTATCTTTTGTTCCTTAGTTAAATCCATAATAGAAACCTTTTCTATATTCATTATTAGATCTATGCTAAATTTAATAAATCTTCTAGAGTTTATGTAAAATAGATTTTTAAATCTCTTTATGGTCTTTTCCTGTTCTTTATTTATCTGAAACTCCCTATCTTCTATGATTGATTTTATGTGATAAAAACTTCTATTTACACTAGAACTATAGAAGTCTATCAATTCCATCTGATAATAATTCAAAAAATTTTCTAATGTTAACTTCATATCCGTATCATTTGCAAAAGTTCTCATCTTAATTAAAAGATTATTTTTAGTATTTCTGGCTTGAGAAATATTTCTTAAAATATATTCTTTGGCTTGCTTTTCTAGTTTTATGTAACACCCCTTAGGCAGATGTATGAATTCATTTTCTATGGAATACTTTATAGAGTATTTAGTCTTCCCTATTAAGGCTCTAAATTTTTCTTCAAAATTATAATTTTTATGGGATTGTCCCACGAAATCTAATACAGTTAAGCACTCTTTCCCTTCATAGTTTCTAAGGCCTCTACCTAATTGCTGTAAGAATATAGTCAAACTCTCTGTTGGCCTTAAAAGTAATACAGTATTTATAGGCGGAATATCTATTCCCTCATTATATAAATCTGCTACAAATATGAACTTTATTTCACCTTTAGTAATTTTATCTTTAGCACTTTCTCTTTCTTCCTTGTTTGACTGTCCATGAAGACATATGGACTTTATTCCCTTTTTATTGAACACATGTGCCATAAATTTAGCATGTTCTACACTTACACAAAAGCCTAGGCCCTTTACTTCTTCTATACTGTTTACATATTTATTTAAACTATTTATTATTTGTATAACTCTAATATGATTTTCTGTATATAAGTTAGAAAGCTCTGACTTATCATAGCCTCCTCTCTTCCATTTTACCTTTGACAAATCAACCTCATCTGTCACACCAAAGTATTGAAATGGACATAACAGTTTTTTATCTATAGCTTCTGTTAATCTCATTTCCGCTGCAATTTTATCATCAAAATATTCATATATACTTTTACCATCCATCCTATCTGGAGTAGCTGTAAGACCTAATAACTCCTTAGGTTTAAAATATTTTAATAATTTTTCATATGAATTGGCTGCTGCATGATGAAATTCATCTACTATAATAAAATCATAATAATCAGGTGTAATTTTTTCATAAAGTTTAGTGCTATTAAAACTTTGTATACTCATAAATAAATACTCTAATGAATCTAATTTATAACTTCCCACATGGAGACTTCCAAAATTTGAATCTTTTAATATGGCTCTAAAAGTATCTCTGCTTTGTTTTAATATTTCTTCCCTGTGAGCCACAAACAATAATCTATTATTCTTAGGATTACTTTTCATAAATCTTTTATAATCAAAGGCTGATATAACTGTCTTTCCTACTCCTGTAGCCGCTACTAACAAATTTTTATGCCTACCAAATAAAGTCCTCTCTGCTTCTAATCTTTCTAGTATTTCCTTTTGATAATAATAAGGATGTATATCTAAATTAAAATTAAAGTCATTTTCTTTAGTAAAACTATTATTAAGAGCTTCTTTTAATATATTTTTATCTTTTTCATCTTCTCCATTAAACAATACAAACTCATTATCATTCCAATAGCTTTCAAAAGTAGCATTAAATTTCTTAACTATATGAAGGGAGTCTTTTTCAGATACTTTTATGTTCCATTCAAGGCCATTTGTCATGGCTGGATTAGAAAGATTTGATGAACCTATATAGGCCGTAGTAAATCCCGTTTCCCTCTTAAATAAATAGGCCTTTGCATGAAGCCTTGTTCTCTTTGTATCATAGGATACCTTCACTTTCACATTAGGAATTTTAGATAATTCTTCTACAGCCTTATAATCAGTAGCTCCCATATATGATGTAGTTATTATTCTTATTTTATTATCTGATTTTTTCACAAATTCCTTAAGGTCATCTAATATTAATCTAAGCCCACTCCACTTTATAAAGGAAACTAACATATCTATAGAATCACATGTTACTATCTCTTTTTTTATTTCACTTATCATACTTGGTTCTATTTGAGATCCTGTGAATAAAGAACTTTCCGATATGGATGTGGTAGGTCTTATTATTTTAAGTTTGTCATTTACACTTCTTGCTGAATTTATCTTTGAATATAATGACATTAATATTTCTGCTTTTTCACTTATATTGTATTCTTTTAAAGAATCCTCATTAGCTATATTACTAAGGTTATCTATGATATGATTACAAGCCTTTATCTGCTTTAATATGATTTCTTCATCTTTATTATTTTTAGTATCTTCTCTTATATAATTTAAGCCTTTTTTTATTACCTCACTTATATACTTGCTTAATATATTTTTACTTTCTTCTAAGTCTATTTTATTTCTTTTTATATCTTTAATAGAATGTAATCTATCCAATTCATCATTTAACTTACTATTAATTAATTCTTCATATAAACCATCTTTTAGCATGATAACCTCCTTGAAGTTTTACCCTGATAGTAAATCTTCTATAAAAAACACTCATGTCCTTTATAATAAGTTTTAAAAAATCCTATTATAATTTTATACAATATAAAAGCGAACCCTATTCTAGTTGGCTAATTTATTTCATATAATTTACCTACTAGTTACTTCCTTAAGGAATTGCTACAATTAATCATTATACTCTTAACCTTTTCTTCTACAAAATCAATATGCAGATAATCTAAATCATTCGTCAAGTACTCCCAGAATTCACTTGTCCCATCCCTTCTAATGTCATCAGGTTCACCATATAACTCTCTTACTTTCTCTTTTGAATCTCCCACAATAAGACCTCTAGGAGTACTATAATTAGAACTATTAATTTCAATAGATTTGACAACTGGATTAATATACAGTCTTGTTTCATCTTTATATTGCAACTTTACTCCATTGAACTCTTCTTTTAAAGGTTTACCTAGTATTTTAATAATGTCTTCATAGTTAAGTCCACACATTAACTTGCCAAATTTTAGATCACTAATGTTAATTTCTTTATCCTTATCAGATTGGCTCTTTCTTTTATAAATTGGTTCAATCTTTGCATCAATAACTGTCCAACCTCTATCCTTGTACTTATAAATAACCTCTATCCAAGCGATTTCAGATTGGTATTCTGCGGCAAATATTTTTGAACATTTTAGTTCATTTTTTCCATCTCCATCATAATCTGCAATTTTAAAATTTGAGCCTGGAAAATAACCAAATTCTTCTCTATCATCATAGTGTTTTTCTTTATTCTGTATCTTTTTATAAAGTACTCCTTGATATTTTGAAAGTGGCACAATAAAACCATATTTTAACCCATCAAACTTTAAAATTAATTGATCTTCATCGTATAATTCAAATTTAATATGTGTATCTTTATCACGAATACTCTCTAGGTCAATCTCATTTAATTCATTATTTGAAAATGTGTATAATCCATAATATACATGTCCATAGCCATTACATGTAGAAGTCATACTAACAAGCATATCTTCTGCTCCATCATTGTTTATATCACTAGTAACTAATTGGGGGTGATGGCCTTGATTTTTGAAAATCAACTGGGTTTTAATTATTTCATTACTGTTAGAATTTCTTATATTTAGTTTTAAATTTCCCATACAAAAAATAGGACTATCTTTATCTTTCCTTCCAATAAGTTCAATCTTTTCCAAATCTCCATCTCCATTAACATCAGCATAAAAGGAATCCCAAATTTTCATATACTCTTCATTTAAATTATTAATTTTATTTTCCTCAATAGGTCCTTTAGAGTTCTTATTAATTTGTGATGGAGATTTTGAACATGCTCCAAATAGCAAAAGGAAAGGAAATATTAATAATAGCCTTATGAATCCGTTATGCCTCATGTTCTACCCTCCTTAAATTCATCTTCATGTGTAATAATTATTTCAATACCCATTGTTATTTTTTCTGTTCATCTCTACCCTTATATTTTATCCATCATATGATATGCTCTATGCCCAATCTATTCTTTCCATTTTTCACATATAGATTTATCAACCCTAAGTTTTCTTTATGCAGTAACTTGTCTATAAAGGTAAATATATTTGAATTTTTAGGAATCTGTAGCGTCACTATATCCTAAGCATAGTCAACATGACACGTAAACCTAACTTTAAAATTTACACTTTAGCATGTGACAGGCCACTGAGATGGATAAAAATTCAAATATATTTTCCTGAAATAGACTCACATAACTCAAGTTTATAAACGATAAATCTCTATATATAGGTTTATCAACACTAAGATTTCTTTATACAGTAACTTGCCTATAAGGGAAAATATATTGAAAATCTTTGGAACCCTGGAACGTCACAACATCCTATGCTACTCCAACATGACACACGAACCTATATACGAAGATTCACACCTTCGCTTGTGACAAGGACTTGGGTGGAAAAGATTTTCAATATATTTTCCTGAAATAGGCCCGCATAAAGCAAGTTTATACACCAGAAATCTATATATCCACATTAATATGATAAATTTTCACTGAATTTACTAATTAGGTTATAATAACTAAGGGGAGGGGGAAGTATTTAATGAGTAAATTAAATATAAGAAATGTGCTACCAAGGGATTTAGACCATATATCTCAAATAGAATGTCTTTGTTTTCCAGCAGCTGAAGCGGATTCAAAAAAGGTCTTCAAAGAAAGAATTGCAATCTTCTCTGAGGGATTTTTTATAGCTGAATTAGATGGTGAAATTATAGGATTAATTAATAGTGGAATCACAAATGATAACAACCTGAAAGATAATTTTTTCAAGACTATGGATTTACATATACCCGGTGCAAATAACATAGTAATCTTCGGTCTTGATGTTCATCCAAATTATCATGGTAGCGGTTATGGTAAGGAATTAATGAATCATTTTATTGAATATGCAAGAAAATCAGGTAGAAAAAAAGTATTACTTACATGTAAAAAACATTTAATAAAATACTATGAAAAATTTGGATATGTAAATGAAGGTTTGTCAAACTCTACACACGGCGGAGCCACATGGTATGACATGTATTTAGTACTATAGTTTAATCAAAATAAGAAGACGAGCAATATAATGCTTATCTTCTTATTTTTAAACCTTTTACCCTATCATATTATGCTTACAAAGTACTGCCTTAATTGCCAAATAACTAACTCCATCAGGAAGGACTTCTTTGATGGGTTTTAATTTTTCAGCACCTATTTCATTAATCTTTTCTATGATAATTTCCTCATAAATACTTGGAATAAAATCATCTAAATCCACATCTAACCCTTCTGAGGCACACCTGATAATATGATTGTTTATGGTTATTATTTTCATATCTCTCTCTTCAGATATTTCTTTTAATGATTTTCCCTCTTTATACATATTTAGAGTTATAACATGGCTAGGAATCTTCTCTTCCTTCTCAACATTTATTACTTTCGGCGTTATACCATTGTCCTGTACATAGGTTTTAATAATACTTAAGAATTCTTCTCCATATTTCTTTAACCTTCCTTCTCCAACGCCCTTGATTCTTAACATAGATTCATGATCTACAGGAAAAACTTTTCCCATTTCTCTAAGGGTACTATCTGAGAATATAATGTATGGTGGGATTTTTTCCCTAGTTGAAATATCCTTCCTAAGTGCTCTGAGCATTTCAAATAATGGATTGTCCACAAATATCTTTTCTTTTTTCTTTTGTATTTTTTGAAATACCTTTTCTCTACTCTTTAACACAGGAATAGCCCTTTGTTGTAATTTCACTATAGGATATTGGCCTTCTGTAAGACCAAGATATCCTTCTGCAATGAATATGTTCATCATATCCTTTAATTCTTTTTCTTTGTATTCCTTCATGATTCCATAGGTGGATAATCTATCAAGTCCAAATTGCAAAACCTTCTTATTCTTAGAACCCTTAAGGACTTGAGCCACAAGGGACATTCCAAATCTCTCTTTCATCCTATATACACAGGAAAATATCTTTTGTGCTTCTATGGTAACATCTGTAAGTTCACTATTATCATTACAAGTACTACAATTATCACATTTATCTTCCACATTCTCTTCACCAAAATATTCTAATATATATTTTCTTAGACATTTAGTCGTATGGCAATAATCAACCATTTCTTGAAGTTTCCTATACTCGTTTTTCTCCCTATCTAAGGATATATTAGATTGTTCCATTAAAAACTTTTGAAGCAACACATCTTGAGCTGCAAATAATAAAATACATTCACTAGGCTCTCCATCTCTTCCTGCACGACCTGCTTCTTGATAATAGGCCTCCATATTCTTAGGCATATTGTGGTGAATCACATATCTAACATTTGATTTATCAATTCCCATGCCAAAGGCATTTGTTGCTACTATAATCTTTATATCATCATATAAAAAAGCTTCTTGACTTTCTTTTCTCTCTTGGGCACTCAGGCCTCCATGATATTTTCCTACAGCATACCCCTTTGCTCTTAAATTTTCATGCAAACTCTCCACTTCTTTTCTAGTGGCCCCATAAATTATTCCAACTTCATCCTTATTCTCTTCCACATAATTAATGATGTAATCCTTTTTATTAGCTCCCCTTACAACGGAGAAGGATAAATTTTCACGATCGAATCCTGTAATATATGTATTTTCATTTTTTAATTCTAAAAGGTTTAGAACATCATTTCTTACCTGTTCTGTGGCAGTGGCCGTAAAGGCAGCCACAATAGGTCTATTTGGCAATTCTTTTATCAATTCTGTAATATACCTATAACTTGGTCTAAAGTCATGTCCCCATTGGGATACACAATGGGCCTCATCAACTGCTATTAAGGATATATTTATTGACCTTAATAATTGACAAAACTCCCAGGATTGTAACCTCTCTGGTGCCACATATAAAAGCTTATACTCTCCTTCTTTAGCCCTCTTGATTCTATATGCAACTTCTTTGTTATCTAGCAAACTATTTATGTAGGTACCCTTAATACCTATACTTTCTAGTCCATCCACCTGGTCCTTCATAAGGGAAATCAAAGGAGAGATTACAAGGGTTAGGCCTTCTAGTAAAAGGGCTGGTATTTGAAAGCAAATAGATTTTCCCCCTCCTGTGGGCATAATGGCAAATGTATCATTTTTATTTAATATACTATCTATAATAGATTCTTGACCTTTTCTAAAATTTTCATATCCATAATATTTTTTTAATATATGTTGTGGATTTTGTAACATGGTATTACCCCCTCCATAATTGAAAGTATTTATAGTATATCATTTATCATGGTAAATATGCCTAATAACTATTTCATATAATAAAACGCCTATATACCAATTTATTTGGCACATAGACGTTTTCTTTATTTAACTAATTAGTTTCCTTTAATAATATTTCTAAAAAGACATCTACTATTTTGGGAGAAAATTGAGTTCCCCTATTGTTTTTCAAGTCCTCAAGGCCTTCTTCTTTAGTTATTTTTCTTTTATAAGGCCTATCTGATATCATTGCATGCCATGAGTCTGCCACACATATTATTTGAGATATTAAAGGAATTTCATCCCCTTTTAATCCCTTTGGATAACCATCTCCATCCCAACGTTCATGATGTAACAATACATATTTAGAAACTTCTCTTAATGTATCTGCCTTTGATAATATATCATACCCTATCTGTGTATGACTCTTAACAAGTTCATACTCTTCTTTAGTCAATTTATCCTTTTTATTTAAAATACTAGAAGGTATTATTATTTTACCTATATCATGAACAGTGGCAGCCCAATAAAGGTCATTTATTTCACTATCATCAAGATTTAGCTTCTTTCCTATTTGAAGACTATAGGATGCAACAGCTTCAGAATGTCCCTTTGTATATTCATCATGAAGTTCTAAGGCCGAAATAAATGATTGTACAATATCCCTTTGTACTAGGTTTTTTTGATCATTTATCTTTTTAATCTTATAAAATCCATTAACAAGTTGTTGTAAAGCTTCTAAATTACGAATGCTTTCATGGGTAAATTCCATATGATCATCTGAACTAATGTCTAAACTAAATCCACCATATAAGCTATCATCATTAGATATTCCCACATAAACAGATTGTTTTATTTGAATATTATTATTAGAATACTCTTCATAGTCATCATTGTTTAATCTTTTTTTAATATTGTATTCAGGATAGTTTTTGATTTTTATATGATTAAAGGCAAATTCAAATTTATCCGCACTAACTTCAAGATTTTTTAAAGTTTCCTGGTGAAAACCAATTTCTTCTATATATTTGATTTTTCCATTCTCAACAATATAGGCACTTCCAAAATTACACTCTTTCACCAAATTAAAAGCAATTCTAAATACTTCCCTTAAAAACATTTCATCGTCCACATGACTATTTTTTAATACTTTAGTCATTAGCATAAAAAAATCATTTGTAACACTAGTTGCCCTTTTCATTTCTATATTTTTTTCTTCCATTAAAATCAAGTTCTTATCAAATTCTGATTTGCTATTTACCAAGTTCATATTTAATTCCTTGATTTTAGAAAAATACTTCCAAATTAAATTATAGATTAAAACTCCTGTTAAAAAGACAAAAAACCAGCCCTTAAAGGTTTGTATATTCGTATATATATCCACATTATCTATAAATATGTTTAATATTCCATCAGAAAATAAAATCCAGAAACAACCAAACAATACATAGGTAGCGGCTATTCTCATAGGAGCTTTTTCAAAATCATCATCTTCTAATTTATTCTTTTTATATATTAAATCTATTGTCTTCTTCATATGTATATCACTCCTATAATTATAGCTAGGTATATTTTTAAAAATAAATTAGTAATTTCACTGGTTATTTTTTTCATATACCTTACCTATCCTATCCTTTTACTATTAATATGGATATTCGACATTTTTTTCTTTTTTCTCTAACCCTATTCTACCATTAAATAATAAATAAAAAAAACATGATTCCCATAAAATAATGGGGAAATCATGTTCTTTTCTATTATTTTTCAATTCTATCTCTGCCCTGTTCCTTTGCCTTATATAAAAGATTATCTGCCTTATTTACTAATTCCTGTGGATTTTCTGATTTAAACTGGACAATTCCACCGCTAATAGTAATTTTTAATTCTTCATATTGAAAACTTAATTCTTTTATTTTATTTCGGATTTCCTCTCCAAGGACATAGGCCTCCTGTAAATTTTGTTTGAACAAAATAACTAGAAATTCTTCTCCTCCGTATCTTCCCACTACGCCTCTGGGTCCCACATGATTTTTAATAGTTTCTGCAACAATTTTTAAAATCATATCTCCACACTGATGTCCATAAATATCATTAACCCTTTTAAACTTATCAATGTCATACATGATAACACATAAGGATATGTTTTTTTCTCTTGATTTTTCAATTTCTTTTTCTAGGATTTCATACATATATTTATGATTATACAAACCCGTAAGTCCGTCTGTTATACTAAGTCGTTTCAATTTATTATTCACTTTAATAATTTCATTTTCTGCCCTATTCCGTCCTTCAATCATTTCATTTAAAGAAAGAGCCAATTCTTTCAATTCTAAATAATTTATTTTCTCTATATCAATATAAACCTTTTCCTTTGAAGCCTTTTCACAAAATGAAAAGAATACTTTTATATTTTTATTAATTTTTTTAACAGTTTCATTTGTTAGAAATTTGATTATAGCAATAATACATAAAAACATTATGAATGTCACTGCCATATCTTTTTTAAACTGATTTTTTAATGATTCTTTTCTCAAATTTATTATTTCTTCAATTTCGTCCGTATGTATGCCCGTTCCAACTACCCATTGCCACTCTGGAAATGCTTTTATATAATATAGTTTTTCACTTTTTTTATTTGAACTTTTTTTAATCCATTCTTCTTTAAAAAAGATTCCCTTTGGATTTTCTTTTGCAAGTTTTATTTGTTTTTGGGCAATCTTATCTCCCTTGTCATTCTCTAGATTCCAAACACTTTTACCTATTAATTCTGGAAATCCACCATTTGCAAGCTCTACACCCTTATAGTTTATAATATATATATATTGTTCATCTTTATATCCATAATAAATTTTAGAAACCCATTTAGCTATTTTATTTTGAAGAATTGTCTTTTTCTCATCTGTATAATTACCATCTTGTATTAATTGACTTTTCTCAAATTCTATGTAATTAATAACATCAGTTACTTCTTTTTCTATAATGGCCTTTTGTTTCTGTATATACTCTTCTCTTAAAGTTTTTGTCTCTGATATGAATTGAAAATATTCAACGATTACGTGTGTAACTCCTAAAATTAGAGTACCTACAATAATAACTATAACCATATTCATAAAAATAGTCTTTTCAATACTTCTTTCAGTCCTCATTCTTCCCACCCTAATTTCATATTGCATTGTCTAAATTTGTATTAATTTTCACTCATATGTCTATTATATCATATCTCATATATTATCTATTATTACCATTTCAATACAAAGGAACCTATTATTATGATTTTTATTACATATAATTAATTTTGGTATATATTTTTTTCCTTAGGAGGGTCAATACTTTCAACTTTAATTGCCTTAATCATTGGAATCATTTCCTCCTTTTCAGTATATTTATTATAATACATAACTGTACCAATTACTCCCCTAACTTCTACCCATTCATTATCCTGAAATTTACTTCCTTCACTCCATTCGCATAACAAACCAGCCATTTCTTGGTGATTATGATCACCATGTCTACTTAATAGCAATCGAGAAATTACAAATCTCTCCTTAGGAAAATCTGATTCCCTATGAACAACACCTGATAATATAACTTCCTTGCCTATCATTTCATCTAAATTCATGTATACAGCTTCTAAAGTTCTCTTAAATTCTTCTCCATCTAAATTAGAGTCCTGATTCTTAGTATAATCATTTTTATCCGAATCAATATGTGCATATTCTTCTTGCCCAATAGATTCTTCTTTATTTATGATACTGTTATCAATGTGATCGTTATTTCCATTCTCAATTAGTCCATATACAAAATAAATAAGAACAATTACTGTTATAACTCCTATAAACTTTGCCATATCTGATTTCTGCATTTTATCTCTCCTCATATTTGTGTATTTGCCATAATATTAATTATTATTTTATCATAGTTCTAATATTATATTTTTAAGGTTAAAATATAATTATTGTGGTATAATAACTCATATTAATTTTGAAAGGTGTTATTCAAATGAATTGGTTAGAATGGTTAGGTTATTTAGCTTCTCTTTTCGTACTAATATCCCTATTAATGAGTTCTATCATAAAACTAAGGTGGATTAATCTAGTAGGTTCTAGTTTATTTTCTTTATATGGATTTTTAATTGGAGCATTACCAGTAGGATTTATGAATCTTGGTATTGCTATTATTAATATCTACTACCTTGTAAAAATATATAAATCAAAAGAATATTTTAAAATTCTTCCTATTAAAGGAGATTATGAATATTTTAAATACTTCTTAGATTTTCATAAAAAGGGATTAGAAGAATACGCTGGTACATATGAATTTAATATTCATAATTCAGATATAAGCTTTTATATTTTAAGAAACATGGTACCAGCAGGAGTTTTTATTGGCTCTAAATACGATGAGAATACCCTAAAGGTGGACCTTGATTTTGTCATACCAGAATATAGGGATTTTAAAATAGGAAACTATATTTATGAAAATAAAAAAGAATATTTTCTAGATAAGGGTTACTCTAAATTTATAAGTTTTTCATCAAAAGATGAACATATTGAATATCTCAAAAAAATGGGATTTGAAGAAGTACATGAAGATGGTATTAAATATTTTGTAAAATCAATAATTTAAAATATTAGAGGTGATATTAATGAATAGACTTGCTGTAAAAATAAAAGAATCTAGAATAAAGGCTGGATTAACAGAAAAAGGCCTTGCTAAAAAATGTGGTTTATCAGTTAACTACATAATACAGGTTGAATCAGGTAAAAAAATTGTTAATGAAAGTGTTGCTGATAAAATTCTAAAGGCTTTAGGGACTAAAGAAGAACTTATTCAAGAAGAAAAGCCTGCAGAAAAGAAAGAAAAATCTAAATCAACTTTTAAACCTCAAGGAACAATCCCAGTGGAACCAAACCAAACTTGGGCTGACGCTTTAGCAGGAGTTATTAAGAAGTATCCCGTATATGATTTATATACTAATAAAATTGTTGCCTACAAGGACTTGCCTATACTTAGTAAAAAAATCGAAGGTCATCATCCAGATAAAATAATGTTTGTAAAATCTTCAAATGATCATATGAAAAAATTTAGGATTGAAAAGGGTGATGTATTAACTGTCCTTATGACTAAAGATATACAAAACCAATGTATATATTTATTTGAAATGAAGGGAAATAAGATGATTCGTCAATTAAGAAAAAAAGACAATAAAAAAGTGGAATTATCAAAATGTACAAATGATAATTCCACTATGACTGTAGGCATGAATGAAATAAAGATTTTAGGAAAAATTATTAAAAATGAATTTTCTATATAATGTGTATATGTAATAAATTTTTATTCTATTCTAATACAATAGCTTAGCTTTCATAAATCTATATATGGATTTATGAAGACTAAGCTTTCTTTATCCAGTAACTCGCCTAGGAAGGTAACTATATTTTATATACTATTACACTTCTCTAGTATATTCCTTTAACCATTGTTTTTCATCATCATTTAAATGAACAGATATTTTATCATAAACTAATTTATGATATGAATTTAAATAATCCTTTTCTTCCCTATTCATTTGAGTAACATCTATAGCATCTAAATCTATAGGAGCAAAAGTTATAACTTCAAATTCCATAAATTGTCCATATTCATTCTTCTCAGCTTTTTTTACAACCAATTCATTTTCTATTCTTATACCGTGAGAACCTTCTATATATATGCCTGGTTCATTAGTTGTGACCATTCCCTCTTCTAAAACGGCACTATCAAATATATCAGTCCTTACCTTCCATCTAAATCCATTTGGACCTTCATGAACATTGAGTAAATATCCTATACCATGTCCAGTTCCACATTTATAATCTATCCCTAGATTCCATATGGGCCTTCTAGCTAGTATGTCCAAATTATGGCCCCTAGCTCCATGTAAAAATTTTGCCATGGATAAATTTATCATCCCCCTTAACACGGCTGTAAAATGTAATTTTTCCTCATCAGTTATAGGTCCTAAAGCTATAGTTCTAGTTATATCTGTAGTTCCATCAAAGTATTGGCCACCTGAGTCTATTAAAAATAAATGTTCTGCTTCTAATTCATAATCATACTCTTTAGTTGCACTATAATGCATCATAGCTGCGTGTTCCTTATATGCAGCTATTGTACTAAAGCTTGGTTCTATGAATCCTTCTTGTTCTCTTCTTAAATCTTCTAACTTTTTTGTTGCACTCATTTCAGATATGTGTATTTTTCCCACATTTTTCTTTAACCAGTACATGAACTTAGTAAGGGCTACCCCATCTTTTATATGGCTATTCCTTATATTTTTTATTTCAATTTCATTTTTTTGTGCTTTGGAAAATATGGTTGGATTAACCTCATCTAATACTTCTATTTTAGATGGTATATTATTAACTATGGCGTAGTTTACCTTATTTTTATCTAGTAATACTATTTCATTTTCACTTATATTTTTTACAACTTCATATATACTATCATATGATTTTATCTGAACATTTTCCTTATGTAATTCCTTTAATATTTCATCATTTAATTTCCTTTCATCTATAAATAGAAATACCTCATCTAATGTGATTAAGGAGTAGGAAAGTATCACGGGGTTATATAATATATCTCTACCTCTTATATTAAATAGCCAGGCTATATCATCAAGGGAAGTTAAAACATGGGTAGTAACCTTTTTTTCTTTCATCTTTTCCCTTAATCTACATAATTTAGAACTAAAGGTTTCTCCTGTATACTTAATATTTAATAAAAATCCTTTACTCTGGGGTAGTGATGGTCTATTTTCCCATATATCATTTATCAAATCATATTCATAGGATATGTTTACATCCTTATCCTTTAACTCATTTTCTAAGTTAGCACCTTCTTTAGCTGATATTAATCTTCCATCAAAACCTAGTGTGCCACCTGTTGGTATGACCTTATATATATATTCGTCAGTAGTCATAACCCCTTCTTCACCCATCTTAAATAATTTTATACCACTTGCCTCTAACTCCTTTTGGGCTTGTATAAAATATCTTCCGTCAGTCCAAAGACCTGCTTCATTTTTGGTTACTATTACAGTTCCTGCTGATCCAGTAAATCCTGATATGAATTCTCTAGATTTAAAATAGTCTCCTACATATTCACTCTGGTGACTATCAGAAGATGGAATTATATAGGCATCTATATTTTTTTCTTTCATTTGCTTTCTTAATTGGGTTATTCTTTCTTTTATACTCATAATAAGTCCTCTCTATTTAGGTAGTTTATTTTTTATTATGATTTCACTTAATATTTCTCATCCCTTTACTATTAAAATCCTCATAATAAAATATTATTATATTTAAAATTTCATCATCCATGTGTAAATTTCCTTCTTTATTCATTATAAATTTGTACACTCAAAGGTTTACCCATACAGTAACTTATCTATTTAAAGAAAATCTTATTTTCATTTTATAATAAAAAATCGTAAGACCTACGATTGGCTATGAAACCCTATGGTTCCCTTCAACGGAACTAACGTTGCTGAGCATCCTCCTTCAAAGGGGCAGGGGAATTCTTCCCCACACCGCCTTATTTTTTTACTTATCCACAATCCTAAGAATTTACAATTCCCTTTTCATAAACTTCACCCTTATTATATTTTGAATTTTCCAATTGAACATCAATCCTTACTTTAATCACTTTCGAAGATTCTTTTGCAATTTTCTCAAGATTCCTTTCAACACTATTTATGAGTACACCTGATAATTGTACATAAGAAGTAATTCCTAAAGTCCTGCAAACAACCAGTAATATGATGAAAAAAAATATAACTATTTTTGTTTTAAAGCTCTTCATTTATACCACCCCTTATGTTATTTATCTAGTACATGCATATTATATTCATTTAATAGACCATCTAGCTCTTGGCTAATTTTTATTACTTCTGGGTCTAACAAATTATCCTTTTGTTCAATGAGTTTCTCCATGAGGTCCCTTAGAAATATTATTCTTCCCTTAATAGCTTTACTCATACTTCCTCATCCCCCTTTTCTTTTGCAATAATAACCTTAACAATAATCTCTCATCCCATACTCTATTGTGTAGTTACTGAATACCAATGCAAAACTCATTCCATGTATTACCTTTTTATTAAAATCATTGCAAAAAAAATAATAAATACAAGTTTTCCTTCATTAGAAAACTTTTATTTATTTTATATTTTTTTATTTTTCTTCATATTGTGTCATTTTTCTTCATAATAATTTATTTTTCTACCTTTTCCCATTTTTCTTTTTATTCACCCTTTTTTCTTTTATCTGTATCAGTATGTTCTATATCGTATAGATTTGTATCATATTGTTCCTTATATGTCTTTATCAATCTTATATTTATTTAATTTTCTATAGAGGGTACTACGAGAGATTCCCAATATTCTAGCCACTTTACTAAGATTACCCTTATATTCCTTAAAAAGTCTAAGAATTTCATTACATTCCTGTTCTTCTTGCATCTTTCTTTCCCTTTTTACAATATCTTTAATAGTTACTTCATTTTCTAATTTAGAAACAGAATCATCCATAATCGTACAATAGTATTGTAAAATATTTTCTGGTAAATGATTTATAGTTACATGTTCATCGTGTACCATATGAACTATCCTTTCTACCACATTCTGTAGTTCACGAACATTCCCATACCAATTATATTTAGTTAAGTATTTCATCACCATGGGGTCCATATTTTCTAAAAGTTTCTCCCCATTCTTTGTAGTTTGTTTTATGAAATATTCGAATAATAAAGGAATGTCTTCACGTCGTTCCCTCAAGGAAGGAATTTTAACAGAAATAACATTCAACCTATAATATAGATCATTTCTAAAACTTCCATTTTGCATGGCTTCAAATAGGTTTTTATTAGTAGCACAAATTATACGCACATCTATGGGTATTTCTTCCTCTCCCCCTATTCGTGTAACTTTTTTTTCTTGAATAACTCTCAATAGGGATACTTGTTGTTCAAAGGGCATATCTCCTATTTCATCTAAAAATATAGTTCCCCCAGAAGCCAATTGAAATTTGCCTGGCTTCCCACCCTTTCTTGCTCCTGTAAAAGCTCCTTCCACATAACCAAATAACTCACTACCTATTAAATCTCTAGGAATAGCTCCACAATTTACAGCTACAAAGGGCCCTCTACAACGATTACTATAGTTGTGTATGGCTTGGGCAAATAATTCTTTTCCTGTTCCACTTTCCCCTTGTACAAGCACATTACTATCTCCCATGGAAGCCCTAAATGCCAATTCAACAGTCTCTATCATCTTCTTATTCTTTGTAATAATATCTGAAAAATTAAATCTAGCCTGTGCACCACTAAAACGGTTTATAAGGTCATGGACTTGTTTTATAGGTCTAAATACAATAACTCCTTTATTCAAAGAACCTTCCTTATCCTCAATAGGATCTCCCGATATGAAAAATTGTAAATTTCCCTTTCCCGTTGGAACAGTCAATTCAGATCCATAAAAGGATTTTTTTTCCTTTAACATTTTATAAATGTCATGTTTTTTTTCTTCTATAAGTATTTTCTTTAAAGATTTTTCTATATCCTTAATATGATCATACCAATCTCTCTCAGGATTTCCATTTAAGTTTTTGAAATTTCCCAGTTCGTCAATAACTGCTACCCCTTCAGACGTATTCATTAAAATACTGTTCATATAACTATTAATTAAAGTTAATTCCTGGTTAGCTTTATTTAATTCCTCTGTTCTTTTTTCTATTTCTATTTCTAATTGATCCCTAAGTTTTTTCAGTGCCTCTTTCGTATCCACATATTTTGTTACTTCACAGGCTAAAACCAAGGTTATTTCCTTATGATTTACCTTTAGTTCCTTTGTACATGCATCTATCCATATTTCTTCACCATTTTTTTTATATGCTTTAATGTTGTAATATTTTCCTCCATTTTTATTTTCCTTAATAATCTCTTTAAAATCCTCATCTAAAACATCATCGGTTTTTCTATTAATCAATTCTTCTTTATTATATCCAAGACTTGTTTCAAAGAATGAATTAACATATATAATCTTATTTTGCCACAAAATAAAAAATATCATTTTTTTATCTATTATCTTAATGATTTCCGATTCCATAAGTAATTCATCCACATTTATTAAATTCACACACTTTTTCATGCGCCTAGATTTCATTTGTTATCTCCTCCTTATGTCTATGCTCATATAAATATCATTGAAAATGCCCAATAATTTCAATTAATTTCCCTTCCTTATATTTTTACCCCCATAATAGGTATGCCTAAACTCCAAGTTCACTTTCTCATAAGGACCTGTTAAGCCTTACTTTTACAGACTCATCTGCCTTTGATCCAGTAAATTTTACCATATATAGGTAAATTAAAAAACAGGTAAAATATTCCATATTTCAGCATTTATTTACAAAAAACCCAAAGAATCGCAATCCCTTAGGTCTTTATTTATAGATTAAATTATTTAATTTTTGTTTAAGAATGTTAAACGCCTTTATATTTTCAAAATAAATGTATTTAACATTTTAAAATTTCACTCTAGGGAAATTTTCATCTATTTTATTCAAATTCTTCTCCATATACTCCTACAGTTTGAAAGAAATCTACAAAGGTCTGGCCATTCCACTTAAGAGAAGTTTGAACATATCCTAACCCATCTGCATTATATCTCCCAGCAATACGCTGAAGTGCATATAATTCGTAGGTACCATCCCTTTGATAATCAATAGGATATAGTCCACCTAATGGATTTATCCAGCCCTTAATGGGTTCCTTTAGTTTACCATTTTCATAATAAATTTCTGATAGATAAGACTCTCCCTTGTAAGTAATATCTAGTATATACTTAGTATTGGTACTTTTACTAATCACTTCTACCTTATAGTCATCTTTATAGTTTACCTCATATAGATAATCTTTATTGAAATTTTCAAAATCAAAGATAATCTTTGGCTTATTTCTTAAAAATGAATAGATATAATAAAAGGCATACCCACCACTTCCTCCAGAATCTATACTAATTAAAATATCATCCACCTTATCTCCTGAAAAATCTCCTAAAAATAAAGTTGGGTTATATCCTGCATTTTCTTTTAGTTTAATTATAGTGATAAGATTTGTTTTTCCATCTACAATCTTTAATCTTATATTATCTCTAAAGGGGCTTTCATCTCCATAGGGTTTATCTCCTATTAAGTATACACAGTCAATAAATCCATTTCCATTCACATCTCCTTCTTTAAAGTCTAATATATAACTAGTCTTTTTCTTCGGTCCAATATTGCCTCGAAAATCCATGGGATGATAATACATATTATCTCTCCTTTCCTTTATTTAACTTATTCATATAATATGTATTACCTATAGATTTGCTAACTTAGACATATTAAAAAAATAATATTTTCTACACTATTGGATAAAATAATTTCAAGATATGTAATGATCTAGTTAAGATTTGCATAAACTCTTTAGGACTTATGTAAATCCATGAAATATGCTCTATCAGCCACAGGGTTTATATAGCATGGGACATAAGATTTTTTATGGTGAACTATCCCATCATAAAGGATTGAACTAATATTATATAGGGTACTTTTTGTATCTTATTTGGTAGAATTAATTGTCCTTATAGGTAGGCTAGTCTATGTATAAGAGCATTAGTA
This sequence comes from Anaeromicrobium sp., assembly GCF_025210435.1. Taxonomy (GTDB): domain Bacteria; phylum Bacillota; class Clostridia; order Peptostreptococcales; family Thermotaleaceae; genus Anaeromicrobium. The sequence goes on along the minus strand of NZ_JAOART010000017.1, from coordinate 13,438 downwards.
AGATTATTACATATTTTATAAACTCTGTATTATTCCATTAATGCAGAGTTTATTTTTGGGATTAAAAAAAGCTACAATCCCTAGATTATAGCTTTTTTAAAAGTTTTATCAATTATAATTTACTCTGTATAATTTGTAAGAGTATTATTAACTGAATTTAATGCATTATTAACTGCATTAAGAGTATCTTGAATTTTTTGTTTGTTCTCTGGTTTTTCAACTGAACTTATTGCCTGATTTAAACAGCTTTGAGCACTTTGAAGTTGTCCTTTAACGTCTTGTACGTGTTCCTTTGCATTTTTACCTTGATTGTTATTCATCTTATATTCCTCCTAATAATTTTTGTACTTGGTTACACAATATTATTATCTATTTTTTGAAGGAAAATATTCTTGGATAAATATTACATATAATTTATTATAGATTTTCAAAAAAATCTGTACACTAAATATTATAGATGATTCTATTAGAAAAATGAAAATATTACAATTAATGAGGCATTATTCTTAGTAGTATTTTCAGATTTTTCAGACAATTTTACCTTTATCTATTGCATAAATAAGAAATATATTGTATAATATTACCAATAAATGTAATAAACCAACAGACGAAGACGTTAACGAAAGGAAGTGTTATCCTCATTTGTTGACGTTTTTTTATTTCCTATGTAAAAAATTCAAATATCATGAACATGAATAGGTCTATTATACATAAATACAATCATAAAAACTCATATCTTTGAATTTTACAGATATTTCTGAATAATGTCTGTTAATTAATAAACTACTACAGAAATTATAAGGAGTGAATTTATGGAAAAAAACAATTTCGAAAGAGTTTTATCGAGAAAAGATGTTTTGGCCTTAGCCTTTGGTGCTATGATTGGTTGGGGTTGGGTAGTTTTGGCAGGAAGCTGGGTAGAAAAAGCTGGCGCTTTAGGAGCAATGATAGCCTTTTTATTTGGTGGAATTATGGTTCTATTCGTAGGATTAACATATGCTGAACTCACCTCTGCCATGCCCAAATGTGGTGGAGAGCATGTGTTTAGCCATAGAGCTTTAGGTCCAAATATATCATTCATATGTACCTGGGCAATCATACTAGGATATGTATCCGTTGTTGCCTTTGAGGCCGTTGCCCTTCCAACGGTTGTTGAATACTTATTCCCTCATTATATTAAATTTAAAATGTATAGTATAGCTGGATATGATGTTTATTTTACTTGGGTTTTGCTTGGAGTTTTAAGTTCTATGGCAATCACAATAGTAAATTATTTTGGTGTTAAACCTGCTGCCTTTTTACAATGGGTTCTAACCCTTTTTATCACCCTTATAGGTTTATCCTTCTTTGGAGGAGCATTAGTAAACGGAAGTCCAGCAAATATGCAACCCTTGTTTACAGACGGTGTAAAAGGAGTTTTTACAGTTGCAGTAATGACTCCATTTATGTATGTTGGTTTTGATGTTATACCCCAAGCAGCAGAAGAAATTGATATGCCCTTTGATAAAATAGGAAAAATTTTAATTTTGTCTGTTATTATGGCTGTATTTTGGTACATCATGATAATAATAGGAGTTTCCCTTGCCATGGACAGTACATCCATAAGTGCTTCTAACCTAGTAACCGCAGACGCCATGGGCTCCGTATTTAATGGAAGTACTATTGCTTCTAAAATAATGATTATTGGAGGAATAGGAGGAATAATAACAAGCTGGAATTCCTTCTTCGTAGGAGGCAGCCGTGCAATTTATTCTATGGCCCATTCTAAAATGTTACCCTCCTTCTTAGGAAAAATCCATCCTCAGTATAAAACGCCAACAAATGCCGTTTTATTAATTGGAATATTATCCACCCTAGCACCCCTTCTAGGAAGAAAAATGTTAGTTTGGCTTGTAGATGCAGGAGGATTAACAATAGTTGTAGCTTACTTAATAGTTTCAATCTCATTTTTGGTATTGAGAAAAAAAGAGCCAAATATGCCTAGACCATACAAAGTAAAAAATGGCATATTAGTTGGAAATATAGCTGTTATTCTAAGTTTCGCAATTATAGTCCTATATGCTCCTGGAGCACCAGCTGCATTAATATGGCCTTATGAATGGTCCATAATCATAGGCTGGTCAATTCTTGGTATAGTATTTTATATATGGGCTAAATTATCCTACAATGATTTTGGTCTCCATGAATTTCATCTAGACATAAAATCTTAATCAGACATATGAAAAAAATAAACGAGTCATTTCACTGGTTATTCGAATTATTTTCTTCCTTATGGAGTCCCTTAAATATGTTTAATATGCTCCCTCACAATACCTTGAAAATAATCCAAATTCCTCAGAGAACTGACTAGTTTATTTCTCGTGCATTAGATATATGTTTCATATTTTTCATAATCTTATTAACATTTGCTAATTCTTTCTCCACATGAGAATATGCTTTCCAAAAATTATTCATTTCATCACCTTTTTATCTCTTTCAATTAAAATACTTGATTTTTAGTAAAAATCCTAACAAATACTTAACGGTAATTCCAACAACAACCCCCGTTATAACACCTGTTACCATTAACAAAGGTAAATAGATAATAATTCTTAAATTTTGTATAATAAAAGCTGCCATTAGTAATTGTCCTAGGTTGTGGAAAATGGCACCCGTAACGCTAACACCTATTGTGCTTATTTTTTCAAGGCTCACTCTCATTAATAGATACATAACTAGAAAGCTAAGAAGGGCTCCTGAAATACTATATAAAAAACCAGAAATACTTCCTCCAATAAATGCCACCATAATAGTTCTTAATAAAATTATGGAAAAGGTTTCTTTAAAAGAGAACAGATATAAGGATGTTAATGTAATAATATTTGCAAGACCTAATTTTGCTCCAGGAATACTAAAATTTAGGGGAATCATTTTTTCAATGAAGCTGAGGACAACGGCTTGAGATACTAAAAGTGAAATGAATATGATCTTTTGAGTTTTACTCATTGTGTACTGTCTCTTATCTGGATAAAGCATCAATTTCCCCCTCCACATGTCCTTTAATTTCTATTACTACTTTATGTGGCAAACAAGCAATAATCTCACCAGGCTTACTAATAATGCCCGTCTCTACGCAAATATGGTCATGACAATCTGCTTCTGTAATAGATACGCCCATATGGTTAAATATTATTATATTTTTTCCTAAATCTGTTTCTACCACATACTCCTCTTTTTTTTCCGAAAGAGGGATATCTTTATATAGTTCTCCTTTTACTGTTATTTGTGCCCTTAAGACACTACTATTTCTTTCTATTATGCCTGACCTATATTGATTAAAACCTAAAAAAACAAATGCTATGAACAAAGCACTTATTGCAATAATAAAATCCATTTTTTTCATATGATTTCTCCTTAACAAATCTATTCTCTACAATATATTTATTATACAGAAAAAATAAATGAATTACTAAGTAAAATTCATTTATTAAATATTTAGGGCTGTGTCATTAAAAAATTCATATTTACAGAAGTACTGTATTTTCAATATTCTAAAGATAACTCAAAATAATATATTGTTTCTAAGTATCACACACCAGGGTTGCGGGCCTAATTCCCAGTTTTTTACTCTCTATTACACTTTTTACACAAATGGCCCTCATATTACTATTTTGTATCCTTTATAATTGTTTCACCAGCAAGTTTACCAAATACAGTTATATCAGTTAACGCATTACCACCTAGACGGTTTGTACCATGGATTCCTCCTACTACTTCACCAGCAGCATATAATCCTTTAATCACTTTACCATCAATAGTTAATACTCTAGCCTCTGTATCTATTGCTAATCCACCCATAGTATGGTGAACTCCAGGAATAACCTTTTGGATATAGAATGGACCATTTTCTACCTTAGCCATTTTAGCATTTCTATGGAATTCTTTATCTGCAACTTTTATATCTGTTCCGTTTGTGATAAAGTCTTCAGCATAGCTGTTATAGTCTTTAATTGTAGTTGCTAAAGCTTCCTTATGAATTCCGAAGAAATCTGCTGCTTCTTCTAATGTATTAGCTTCTATTAATAATTTATCTGCAACTAACTTGTCATACTCACCTTTGTAGATTTCAAGTGTTCTTGCTTCTTCCATGATTTTCTTATCCCAAACCATGTAACCAAATGAATCAGATTGAGATAATATTGCCTTAGAAACCATATCTCTTCTATCATTTTCGTTAATAAATCTCTTACCTTCTATATTTACCATTGGTGCACCATACATTCTAGTATCAGCAACGAATGCAATTTTTCCAGTTGTTGGGAAACAGAATGGGTATGTTTGAATATACTCCATTTGCTCTGTACCAGCACCTAATTTTTGTGCCATTACAATACCGCTACCTTCATGTCCTGGCGCATTTGTTGTCTTAACTGTTTCATTTAGGTCAGGTCTATACTTCATTCTCATTTCAACATTACCAGCAAATCCACCTGCTGCAACGATTACACCCTTTGTTCCTTTAAATACTAATTCTTGTCCTGACTTATTTGAAGCTTTAACTCCAATTACTCTACCACTCTCATCAGTGATTAATTCTTCAGCTTTTGTATTAACTTTAATTTTAACGCCTAATTCGTATGCTTTTTCATACATTTTATAAACCATTTGGGAACCTACTCCGCCCTTAACAACTAATGCACGAGCCACAGTATGTCCACCAAAATGCTTTTGAAAGTCATCCATAATTTCAACGCCTACTGTATCTCTTAACCACTGTGCAGTAGGTAAAGCTCTATTTACTAATACATCTACTAAAGGCTCGATACTCTTACTATCTCCACCCTTCATTGTATCTCCTTTAAATAGTGCTACACTATCTTCAATACCTTGCGACTTTTGAACCCAGTTTTCAGGAATATTAAAACCTGCTCCAGATAAGCTCGTGTTACCACCAACTACACTTTCTTGTTCAAGGATTACAACCTTAGCCCCTTGAGATGCTGCTTCAATAGCTGCTGAGAAACCAGCTCCTCCTGCACCAATAACAACTACATCATAAGTTTGCTCAGTTTCTTTTTCTGGTTTTGGATCAACAACTGGAAGTTTGTATAATCCAGCCTCATCCCTTGTTGGACTAGCTTGAGAAGTAGCGTCTGCTTTTTCTGTTTTACCCGAACATCCAATTACAGAAATAGCCATCATTAAAGCTACTATAAGTACTAGTGCTCTTTTAATTTTATTCATTACTTTTCCTCCTAATTCTTTATTTTATTATGGCTCAACGAGGTATTTTGTGATTTTAATACACGGAAAATCTGCCAATAATATTTTATAATATAATTTAACAATATCTATATATTATAGTTATCACAAAAATCCTTGTTGAACTTTCATTAGTCAAGGTAATAATAAAATAAATTTTTTTGTTAAGTCTTAAGGATAAACAAGGCGAGGATAAAATACTAATTCAATAAATTAGCTATCTTATTTATTGAATTATTTATAAAAGGAAAATAATAAATCATAGTAATAAATAAAGCTGGTAATAAATTAATAGTTTTTATCTTTTTTATCTCTAAAATATTAATTCCCGTACTAAAAATTAGTATTCCACCTATTATTGAAACTTGTCCTAAAATTTCAGGTGTCACAAAGGGAGCAATAATCTGAGCTGATAAATATATGCTTCCTTGCCATATAAACAATATGAGTGCAGATAATGCTATGCCTATACCAAAGGTAGATGCTAATATTAATGATGTAATCCCATCAAGTAATGCATTTGTAAATAATAAAGTATTATCTCCTCTCAATGCACTTTCTAAAGGTCCTAAAATAGACATTGTACCTACGCAAAATAGTAAAACAGCAGTAGTTAAGCCCTCAATCAACCCATTTTCATCACTTTTTTTGAATCTATCTGCCAATTTATTAATTTTTAATTCTATATCTAGGATTTCTCCCACAAAACCTCCAAGGACTAAACTAACTATGAAAAGAAGAGGTTCTTTACTCTGCGATAAATTCTTTACTATCCATGTAATTCCTAATGATATGGCTACTAATCCAAGAGCTTGCATTATGGTTGATTTATATTTTTCTTTTATTCCTTTCTTCAATAAAGCTCCAGCAAAACTTCCAACTACAATGGTGCTTGTATTTACAATAGTTCCTAACATAATTTACCTCCTAAATAAATATAAATTACAATTCTTTATATTTATTTAAAACCATCCAGTAACTGGAGAGTCAATGTTTTTTTACTGGTATTTGTATTTCTGTAAGATAGTCTTCCCTACATTTTGATATATACTGATCAATAATCACCCTTTCCACAGCATCTCCAGTAATTTTATAATTATTTTTCTCTAAATATGTTATGATGATTTTAAAATACTTTTCAGACTCCCTATGATCACAGCCTCTATAGTAAATAGAAGCATATTCACCTTCTTTTAGGGTTTTTACTAATTCATTATCCATATTTTCTTCTAGTAAAATAAATATGGAATTATATTCATTAAACTTATGCTTTCTTATATTCTCTATAGAAACTGTAAGACCTACTCTACCAATCATAATTGCAGATCCTATCTTTGCCCTATTTACTAGATTTCTTAAACATATTTCCAATTTAAGTTTTGTATGGATATTTTCTTTTAAACTTAATATTTTTCTTTCCTTAATTTTTTTTATCTTTACAACATCTAATTCCTTTATCCTCTGTGCCCTTTCAATTTCCTCAATTCGATTTTCAAATCTACTTTTTATTACCATCAATTGTTTTATCTTATCCTCTGTAATATCCTTCTCTTTCTTTAATAATTCTAAAAAATAGTCAATATTTCTAGTCTCTAAATAAGTTTTTATTTCCTTTAAAGGTATTCCTAAAAACTTTAAATAATTTATAGTATTTAATTTTTCAAATTGTTCAACGGAATAATATCTATATCCATTATTCTTGTTTACTTCAATAGGTTTAAATAATCCTATTTCATCATAATATCTTAATGTTTTAATTGAAGTATTATGCAATTTTGACATTTCACCAATGGAAAATTTATTATTCATTGAAATCTCATCCTTAGATTTAAAATATTTTTTCTTATATATAATAATATGGCCTATTAAGGCATATGCCTAAAGTAAAAATTTTTGTCATAATTATTTTTTATACATGACCTCTTTAAGGTATTTATTCTTTGAACTATTGTAGAAAATAATTTGAATTACCATATACAAAACTATCATGGAAATTGTATTAACCATTATTTGGTCATAAACTATTTGTGCTGACAATACAATACTTATGGAGTATGAACCTAAAAAACCTCCTATGAAAACTGGAACAAAATACAGGATTTTTAGCTCCTTGGAGATGAGTTTTTTTATTTCTTTATTTGTCATTCCTATCTTTGACATTTTAAATACTCTTTCTCTTTCTTCATCTATACTTGTTAAAATCTTATAATAAAGAACTACTCCACTTGATATTAATATCAAAGCTCCTACAAAAAAGAATACAAAGAAAAATGTTCCAAACTTTTGTATAGGATCTAACTTGGCTTCTTCTACATATATTGGTCTCAAGTCATTAATATATTGTTTCACTGGGTCATGGTATTCTATACGTTCATAAATTCTATTATTCCAATAACTATCATCTAAATTATTTTTATCCTTAAGGAATGAAATTAGTGCATTAAAATACTTATCCTTATTTTCACTTAAATTTATCTTATGATATACTTCTACCCTATCTGTCAATGTTAATTTTATATTCTCATAATCACTGTCATCTACAATATAAGCACCTCCACTTTTATATGCAGAATTGTAATAATGGACAGCCAATGGTTCCCACTGAAAAGGTATATGATTGGGCTTTAAAGTATAATGTTTGTATTCTTTTATGATATTATCAAAATCATCTCGAAGAACACTTGCAAATTCCACTGTTGCTTGTTCCATCCGTTGAAAAATTACATTGTCATGGGCTGTTATAATTGATTCATAAGGTAATCGCTCCATGCCCCTACTGGATGAAGATGGATTTAGAATCTCCATAAATTCTCCAGGGAGTATATTAACGTTTTTATTCATATGTTTATTATACATACTTTCACTCACTATAGGTTTATTTGTGGAAAATATAGAAACTCTATCTTTACCTATAAGCTTATATTCATCTACGGGTATATATTCAATAGTTGAATATCCTTCTACCTTTCCACCTGACTTTTGGATTATGTTTTTTACTTCTACTTCGGTCACCTTGTTATATCCTTTAGCTTGAACAAACATAATATCAGATACATAGTTTTTTTCGGTAAGAGTTGGAATTGTAGCATATAGATTATATGAAAATTGTATCAAAAATATTGCAGATCCAATCAATAATGATACTATAAACAACATGCTTCTATAACTTAAGAGCTTATGGGATAAGTTGTTTAAAAGAAGAATATTTTTATTGTATATATTGGGATACCTCTTAAGGATGTTTTTAATGGATTCAATGGAGCTTCCAATGAACAGATAGAGTCCAATCACTATAATTATAGGACATATCCACTTTAAAGTTTCTGTTACCAAGGTTTCCTCAATAGAAAATTTTGACTTTAAATTTCCCAACAGGATTAAGGCTGTAACCACTAAAAGAAAGGATACTATACCTGTATATTTTCTAGGTTTTACCATATCTTTTTTTGCTGATGATTTAATCACTTCAATTACGGATATTTTTGAAATGGTCCTTTTACTTAATACAGAACTAAATAAAAATATAATAAAAAAGATTCCTATTGTAAGTAAAATACTTTCATAATGTATCCTAAACACTAGACCTTCTATTTTTAAGACTTTTGAAAATGCCATATAAAAAATCCTTGAAAAAACAAATCCACTTAATAGACCTACTATCAAAGAACTTCCTACTGTTACTATATTCTCATAAAATACCATTCTTTTTAAGTTCTTTTGTGTCATTCCCAGTGTCATATAAACTCCAAATTCTTTTCCCCTGTACTTAATAAATGCCATTACACTATATGAAATGAAAATAATTGAAAATATTACTAACCCTTCAAATCCCATATAAAAAACCTTCCTTGCTACAGAAGAAACCATAGACAACATTTCAGGTTCAAATAATAAATTGCTATACATAAAAAGTAGCATAACCGTAAAACTATTGACAAAAAATAAGGAAATATATCTTTTAAAATTAAATTTTATATTTTTTATAACTATATGAGAGAATGTCATTTAAATTACCCTCCCATTAGAATACTTTGAGTTTCAAGTATTTTATCAAAAAAAGATTTTCTGTGACCCTTTGATGAAATCTCTAATTCCAATTGTCCATCCTTTACAAAAATAACTCTTTTGCAAAAGGAAGCTGCAAATGGATCATGGGTTACCATAAGTACAGTGCTATTGAGTTCTTCATTCATTCTTAATATTGTTTCCATAATACTGCTTGATGACTTTGAATCTAAATTCCCCGTTGGCTCATCAGCCAAAATTATAGAAGGTTCATTTATTAAGGCCCTTGCCGCAGCTGTTCGTTGTTTTTGTCCTCCTGAAATATTAAATGGATATTTTTCTTTTAAATCTTGTATCTGAAAAAACTTCATTAGTCCACTTACTTTCTTTTCAATTTTAGATGCTCTAACATTATCTATAATAAGTGGCAATGAAATATTTTCTTTAATAGTTAAACTATCAAGAAGATTAAAATCTTGAAATATGTATCCTATATTCTTTCTTCTAAAATAACAAAGTTCCTCTTTATCCATCAAGCAAACATCTTTTCCACTTATAAATACTTCCCCTGATGTGGCCATATCTATCCCTGAAAGTATATTTAGTAAAGTTGTCTTCCCACTTCCTGATGGGCCCATAATTCCAATAAAATCCCCCCTATTAGCTGAAAAGCTAATACCATTTAGGGCAGTCACATGTTTTGCATTTTTATATGCATTATAAATTTTTACTAAGTTTTTTACATTAAGGACTTCCATAAATAAATTCACCTCTTTTTTTATTGATAAACCTATTATAAAATCAATTATACTTTTCATAAATCGATTTACCTTACATAACCTTACATTTTTAAAAGGTTATTAGGATGAATAAAAGTAATTATTACTGAAGTACCTTTATTTCTTTGTGATTTTATTTGAACACTATGCTTAAGACTTTCACATATTTTTTTTACCATATATAATCCTATCCCTGTTGAGTTACTGTTTTTTCTTCCATTATTCCCAGTAAAAAAAGGTTCAAAAACCCGACTGATATGCTCTTTATCAATGCCTAACCCCTCATCCTCTATGATAAGGGAAGTAGTTTCTTCATTTCTTTTTCCACTTATTCTAATATATTTACTACTATTCTTAGGCGAATATTTTATAGAATTATTTATTATTTGATGGATTATGTAGCTACACCATTTTACATCTGTATAAACGGATAATCTTTTATCTAATTCAACTTTAGGATAAACCCCATTATATATGAAATCTCTTTTTTTAGAATTTATTACATTACAAACCATATCATGGACACTAACTTCATCTATGGCATAATCCTTCGCAAAATCATCTAACCGAAGAAAATTAAGGCCTTGTTCTAAATTAGATTTCAGCCTTTCATTTTCATCTTTTATATCCTTTAATATTCTCTGGTTAAAATCTTTATGAAATCCTTTTTCACAGGCCAAGTCAATAATTGTACTTGATGTTTTCATATTGTGTATCCACTGTGAAAAAAAGAATAATTTTTCTTTATACTTTTGATCAATTGTATGTAATTTCTTATTATAATTTCTATGCAAGGAACTGATTATATTAAAAATCTTGTCATCAGATTCATCTTCATAATCTGGACTATTTTTAGCTATATGAAGCTTATGGCATAACTCTTTATAGGAAATAACCTCAACAAAAATATATACTAATAAAATCAGTATACTTACGAAAAATGGATATGTTATAGCTTCTATTCCTATCAATAAATAGTAAAATCCTAAAATAAAAATAGTATTTATACAATAAGTAATAATACTTCTTTTACTTCTTTTTAGGACCTCAATTAAAATTTCTTTCAAATACATATCCCACACCTCGTTTTGTAATAATAATATCATTTAATCCTAATTTACTTAATTTCTTTCTTGTTCTTGTAATATTAACTGTTAAGGTATTATCATCAACAAAACTTTCATTATCCCAAATAGCTTCTAAAAGTTCTTCTCTACTGATTACTTCTCCAGCACTTTTCATTAAACTCTTTAAAAGTAGATATTCATTTTTTGTAAGCTCTATAAGTTTCTCTCTATATTTTAGCTTCATACTTTTTTCCATTAATACAAGATTACTAGCATTGATTTGATCTGGCATAATTCCTCCTGTATTTCTACGGAATATGGCATTTACTTTTGCAAAAAGAATCCCCATACTGAAAGGTTTTGTAATATAGTCATCTGCACCAAGTTCAATTCCTCTTATCTGTTCACTTTCTTCACTTCTTGCAGATAAAATTATTATGGGAATATTATATTTCTTTCTAATCAATCTCAAGTAATAAATGCCATCGAACTTTGGAAGATTAATGTCTAAAATAATTAAGTCTGGCTTCTCCCATTCTATCTTTCCCATTACATCCTTAAAATCGTCAACTCCAAGTACATTAAAATCATAAGCTGTAAAATACTCAGTTATATATTCAATCAATTTATAATCATCTTCTATAATTAATATTTTTTTCATATCTTTCCAACTTTCTTATTAAAATCTATTACTTTTAATTATGTTTTGGACAATATAAATCATATCACAATTTAATATTATTTTATAAAAAATAAGAAGTATTGATAAACAATACTCCTTAGGCTCACTAAAAAAACAAACTAGTACGGGCATGATTCAATTATTAACCAATCCTTTTTTTCTAATTTCCGCAACAATAAGAGTGAATACAGGGAAAGCTACATGGAAGGGGAAAGATATGTATACCCAAGTACTTTCAACCCATTCAGAGTAATACATTAAGCTCTCATATACGAAATCACTTAAATTCATCATAAGTAAAGAAGCAGGTATTACTATGAATCGGTAGTCAGTATATCCAAATACTTTACTTATTCCTTTACAGAAGGCCAATAGATATATACTTAATTTAATAAATGCTCCTAACATGAAAATAATCCCTATTATTACTTCTATTCTTTGTAATATATCACCAATATTTATTTTTGAAGCAGCCACATAAGTAGGGAAATACATGGTAGTACACGTATTTATTCCTAAAACTAACACATCGTTTAAGGAAGTTATTAATATGATTATTCCACCTAAGAATAAACCCCTCACATAAATTTTATAGGATGATTTCTCACTCTTAAAATTTGAAAAAGCCATGGTAAATACTACTGTCTGGGAAAATGGAAATGCAAAGGCAGAAGTAGCCCCTTTTATAACTGGTTTTATACCTTCTCCTAGAATAGGACGAATATTATTTATATTCATATTAGGAATCATTAATACTACTGTACTTAAAATAAACGTTATAAGTATAATTACAAAAAACTCTGTCCATCTACCCATAACTTCCATTCCTTTTTTTATTATGAAAATTCCATTGATTATAATAATTATAGCAACTATAATTCTAGGAGTTTTTGACAAAGAAACTGTAATAGCAAATTCCCCTTGAACCCATAAAATTGATGCTCCCACATATAGGAGATACAAAACATATAATATACTAATGAATTTTCCAATAAATCTACCAAAACAAATTTCAAGAATATCAAATAAATCCTTATCTTTGAACATATGGTGGAGCCGAGCATAGATAATCATTAGTGGTAATGTCATTAATATGGATAAAATAATTGCTATCAATAAATCTTTTTTAGCCTCTAACCCTGTAACAACTATTGAAGATGTTCCTATTATAAGCATAACCATAAGAGCTATACCTTGCTTATCTGAAATAATTTCTTTATTCACCAATAGTTCCTCCAATTTGTAGATAATCATTATATAGTTTTCCCATATTGATCAATTCTATCAAAATATTACTATTGTTTTTAGTATGAAGGACATTAGATTGTTCTTTTATACCCTATGCGATCCTAACTTTATACTTATTTATTATAGATTTCTGGTGTATAAACTTGCTTTATGTGGGCCTATTTCAGGAAACGATTGAAAATCTTTTCCACCCAAGTCCTTGTCACAAGCGAAAGTGTGAATCTCCGTATATAGGTTCATGTGTCATGTTGGAGTAGCATAGGATGTTGTGACGTTCCAGGGTTGCAAAGATTTTCAATATATTTTCCCTTATAGGCAAGTTACAGTATAAAACAAAATCACAACCAAGAAATCTATCACATTTATAAATTTGCTTTATGTGAGCCTACTTCAGGAAAATATATTGAAAATTTTTT
>NZ_JAOART010000016.1 GCF_025210435.1 Anaeromicrobium sp. | reverse complement strand
ATGCTACTCCAACATGACACATGAACCTATATACGAAGATTCACACTTTCGCTTGTGACAAGGACTTGGGTGGAAAAGATTTTCAATATATTTTCCTGAAATAGGCTCACATAAAGCAAGTTTATACACCAGAAATCTATAAATCTTTGGAGGATATAAGATTTTTTTATTTCTAAGAGAAAATATTCTTAATTTTGTTAGTTATAGACATATAGTAATTGCTTGAGTTTAAGAAAATTATGTATCAACTTAAAAATAATTTGTTGTTAATTTTTACATGCGAAATATGATATATAATAGCTTAATAATCGTACAGAAAGGGGCGATCTAAATATGACTTATGTAAATACAGTAGGGAGACAAAGTTATACTGCAAATTACAAACAAAATATATTAGCAAAAAATAATAACAAAAAAAAAGACTTTAATAGTATATTGAATAAGCAAAAAGAAACAGAAAACGAATTTGCATATGAAATTAATAATGTATTGAGGAAGCAAGGAGAAACAGAATATCAATTTCGATATAGACTTAATAATTATGGTAAAAAGGTATTCGATTTATCAGGAATGATAGGGGAAATAGAAAATTCATTAATAACTCCAGAGGTAAAGACCCATGAAGAACCAGAATATAAAGTATACAGAACGTTCATGTATAAACCAAATACTAATAATGAAGAAACAGTATGCGTTGATGTAAATTTAAGAAATTACAGAAAAAAAGGAGAACTAGATGATAAAACATTTAAAAATACAGTAGGTAAGGCCATATTAATCATTGATAAAATGGTCTCTGCATGGTCTAAGATGGGAATTACAGTGACAGACAAAGTAAGTGTAGAACTTGAATATAATAATGATAAAGGGGAAGTGAACTTTGACCCAATTGTTAATTTGATTAAAAAAGATTTTCAATCTAAAATAGAAGAACTATCTGTAGATAAGGAGTCAGCAGAAAAACTAGAAAAAATCAAGCAAGAACTTGAAGATTCTATTTTTAAAATATTAGATAAAGATTATAAAAACAAATAGAAAAATTAAAAGGTAAAATTTCTAATAAGATATTATAAATTCATAGAAGAACCTTATAGTTCAAAAAAAACTATAAGGTTTTTCTATGTTACTCTTTTGATAAAAGGCATAAAAGATTATAATATATATGATAAAGTGAAAAGAGGGAGGAATAAAAATGGATTTTTATACTGAATCTTTATTGGATATACCAGAGGAAATATCAGAGGTTCCTTTTACTAGGATGGAAGAAAGAATAAAAGATGAACTTAAAGAAGATTTTATGAAATTAAAAGAACGAGTTGGGGAAGAATACTTTGAAAAGTATTTTAATAGCCTAATTAGGATAAATAAGCATGAGAAGGACTTACTTATAATAACTTCTAGAGAAAGTCACAGATCTATTATAATGAGAGAATTTTTTGATCACATTAAAGAAGTGTTTAATGTGAATAATATAATAATAGCAAAGCAATAAATATGTATAGTGTTTCACGTGAAACATAAGAGATAATAATAGAAACGAGTTTATTATAAAGTGCATAATATGATATGGAAGGGGTGATTTTATGATCTATTTAGATAATGGAGCTACTAGTTTTCCTAAACCAGAGAGTGTTTATGTAGCCATGGATCATTGTATGAGAAACTATTGTGCTAATCCTGGAAGAGCAGGACATAAGCTTGCATTACAAGCGGGTAGAGGAATACACAGAACTAGGGAGCTCGTTTGTAAATTATTTAATATAGAAAATCCCATGAGGGTAATTTTTACTTCTAATGCTACGGATTCTTTAAATTTAGGTATAAAGGGTTTTCTAAGTAAGGGAGACCATGTTATAACTACTAGTATGGAGCATAACTCTGTTATAAGACCTATTAAGGCATTAGAAAAGTATGGAGTGACAAACACTGTAGTTCAATGTGAAAAGGATGGGACTCTTAATATTAATAATCTAGAAAGATCCATAAGACATAATACTAAAATGATAGTTATGACCCATGCATCTAATGTGACAGGTACATTAATGCCCATAGAAGAAGTGGGTATGATTGCTAAAAGTAGAAATATTATATTTTTAGTAGATGCAGCTCAAAGTGCAGGAATATACCAAATAGATGTACAGAAGATGAACATAGATATGTTAGCCATGCCAGGTCATAAGGGGTTGCTAGGTCCCCAAGGAACAGGTATTTTATATGTAAGGGAAGGACTAAATATAAGGCACTTAAAAGAAGGTGGAACAGGAAGTAAATCAGAATCCCTTATCCAACCAGATATAGCTCCAGATAAATATGAAAGTGGAACTAATAATACCTGTGGAATTGTAGGATTAGGAGCAGGAATAGAGTTTTTGTTAGAAGTGGGGTTAGAAAAAATAAGGAATCACGAAAAGAAATTAACCCAATATATGATAGATGGCTTGAAAAAGATAGATAGGGTTAAAATATATGGCCCTGTAAATTGTGAGAAACAAGGAGCTGTTGTATCCATGAACTTAGAAGGTCTAGATTGTTCTGAACTGGGTTATATTTTAGATAGGGATTTTAACATAGGTGTAAGAACTGGTCTTCATTGTGCTCCCCTAGCCCATAAGACTATAGGAACCTTAGAAGAAGGAACAGTTAGGCTTAGCATGGGATATTTTAATACTAAAGAAGATATAGATAAGGCAGTAGATGCAATTAAGAAAATAAGTGAACAATTAGACAAATAGACCCATGTGATGATGGGTTTATTTTATTGTATAAGAATATGCTTAAGCATATATAGATTTCGCAACACTAAGGTTTCTGTATACAGTAACTTGCCTATAAGGGAGAATATATTGAAAATTTTTGGAATTGAGGAACGTCACAACATCCTATGCTACTCTAACATGACTCATGAAACTATCTACGAAGATTCACACTTTTGCTTGTGACAAGGACTTCAATGGAAAAAATTTTCAATATATTTTCCTGAAATAGGCTCACATAAAGCTAGTTTATGAATACGAAATCTATAAGTGTCCCTTTTATGCTATAATAGAAAAGTTAAAGGAGGGATAATATGAATCACATTATGAATCTTATAGAATTAAACACAGAATCTCTTATTTTAGGACTTATCTTATTAAATATTATAATGTTTATATTTATATTAGTTCAACGAAAAGGGATAGAGAAGCTTAATAAAAGATATGATAAATTAAGTGATGGACTAGACAATAAAAGTTTAGAAGAAATTGTATCTAAATATTATGAACATATTAAATTCTTATTGGAAGAAAATAATGAAAACAAAGAAAAATTAGAAGAACTAAGTACTATTATGAAAACTTGTGTTCAAAAGGTAGGAATAATACAATACAATGCATATGAAGATGTGGGGGGCAATTTGAGTTTTAGTATGGCCCTATTAGATGGAAATTATGACGGAATCATATTCACTAGCTTATATGGAAGACATAATACGGTCACATATGGAAAGAAAATAGTAAATAAAGAGCCTCAGACGAGTCTTTCTGACGAGGAAAGGAAAGTATTAGAAATTGCCATAAATTATTAAGAAATTAGGAAAAAATTAACTATTATAGTATAAAAAATAAATCTTCTAGTAATAATAGTTCTAGGAGGTGTGCGTATGCCAAAGGTTGTAGCAATTCCCAATAATCTTGAACAAATAGGAAGAGAGCTAGATGCTAGAGGATATGAAGTAGTCCATGATAAGTATGATGGATATGTAGATGCTATCCTTTATGATAGCAGAGAGAGTTCTTTGGCCTATTTAAATAATTATGACAATGTTTTAGATATGGAAAGAGGAGCAATTGTAGTAGACGTACATAATAAAGGTCTAAGAGATATAATATATGCCATAGAGCATAGAAGTTATGAAGGATTATTTTAGGCATATTCAAAAAATAAATTAGTCATTTCACTGGTTATTTGAATTATTTTCTTCGTTATGGAGTCGATTATATATGTTTAATACGCTCACTCTCCATGCCTTGAAAATAATCCAAATGTCTTAGAGAACCGACTAGTTTATTTTTTTATATCCCTTCTCAATTTCAATATATCTAAGATAGATTAATTTGTTTTTGTCTATTGAAATTCCAAAGACAATGGCGAATGCCTTCAGATATGGTATCTGCCATTTTCATTACTAAATTAAGACGTGTATTTTGAAGAACTATGTATTCCATAAAACCACTTAAATTAACTATTCCCGTAACATATATATCACCTACAGCTGGTAGGTTTTTATTTACTCCAGCACCAGGTCGTATGGAACCACTGCCCACCTTAATATGACCTATTCTAGCAGATTTTCCTAAACAGGCATCAATGGCTATAACAAAAGGTTTAGTATAGTTAGAGTATATGTCATCAATACTATCCTTTAAATTTTTTGCATGGACAGGATTATCTAAAGTTCCATGGACATGAAAATTAGGAATCATTTTACAGTAACGTTCTAACTTGTACCCAACTAATGGTCCTAAAGAATCACCTGTAGATCTGTCTGTTCCAATGCACATAATGATAATTTCTTCATAATTAGGTGTGTAATGAGTTTCAAAACACTCTTTAAAGGCTCTATTGAAATTTAAATAGGGCATATTTCCATTTATATCAATAGAGGGGGTTGTAATTTTCTTATCAAACATGAGATAGTTTGTCCTCCTATAGGAAAATATATATTAAGAGTATTCCCTAAACAGCATAGAAAATACGTAGATAAATAATTAAAAAAGTGGTATTGTATAGAATAAGAAAAAGTCTAAAGGGGTTGATAGTATGAATCATAGAATAAAAGGAAGTACTAAATTATATGCAGTTATAGGAGATCCCATAAATCATAGTTTATCACCAGAGTTACATAATACTCTATTTGACCGTGGAGAAAGTGACTCTGCATATATACCACTTAAGATAAGATATGATGAATTAGGGGAGAATATACATACTTTAAGAAATAATTTATGTGGATTTAATATAACTAAACCCCATAAACAAAATATAATTGAGTACTTAGACCATATGGACGAGACTTCAAAGGTATATAATGCAGTAAATACGGTGAAGGTGGAAAATGGTAAGTTCATGGGCTATAATACGGATGGGTATGGATTTTCAAAGAGTATAGAACATTTAAATTTGGAAGGAAAAAAAGTATTATTATTAGGTGCCGGTGGTGCTGCAAGTGTAGTTTTATATGAATTACTTAAAAAGGGTGCCAGGGTACATGTGAAAAATAGAAGTAGAAAAAAAGCTGAGGATATGGTAGAAAATATATTGAAATTTAGTAGTAATAAGAATACACATATATGTGATGAAATAAATGATAATTATCATATGATAGTAAACTCAACACCTTTAGGAATGGGTGAGTACAAAGGAATTATGCCCATAGAGGAAATACATTTAGAAGAGGTAAAGGTAGCTTATGATTTAATATATAATCCTTATCACACAGAATTTTTAAGAAAAGCTAAAGAAAAGGGTGCACAAGTCATAAATGGATTTGAAATGTTATTTTATCAAGGCATAAGAGCACAGGAAATTTGGCAAGGTGAAAAAATTCATGAAGATATGGTGATGAAGGTATATGAGGATATTAATAAATATTTTGAAGATAAGTTTAGAGACTAAAATAATATAGATTTCTGGTGTATAAACTTGCTTTATGTGGGCCTATAAGGGAAAATATATTGAAAATCTTTTCCACCCAAGTCCTTGTCACAAGCGAAAGTGTGAATCTTCGTATATAGGTTCATGAGTCATGTTGGAGTAGCATAGGATGTTGTGACGTTCCAGGGTTCCAAAGATTTTCAATATATTT
>NZ_JAOART010000015.1 GCF_025210435.1 Anaeromicrobium sp. | reverse complement strand
GGTATTTTCTAAGGAAAAGTATTTTTTGCATTATTGATAAAACAAGTAAATTAGCCATAAGTAAAATAATAAAATCCAAGCAAGTTAGTTCCTCAGATTATGAGGATTTACTAGCTTCTTAGTTATACATAACTTTTGACTGTCCAGTAATATAATAAATATAGATATTATAAACAAAGATACATATGTATTATCAACAGTATTACATATCTATCTCTTGCATGGTCATCTACATGGTATCTGATCAACTTACATTTTTCACCTATACCCTGTATTGCAAATCCCACAATCCATGATATAGAAATAAATAATACTCCTAAAATAAATGACATATTATCAATCATAATTTCAATTTGAATTATTCTCTGAAAAACTATCATCATTAATAAGGCTCCTAGAACTACTTTTGCTAGTAAATCTCTTAATATAAATCTAGAGTAAAATGCTTTTTGCTCATATAATTTTCTCCAAATCTAATATATTTATTTTAGTATACATGAAAATACCCTATAGGGTAGACTTTTTTTAAATCATCTACTCTATAGGGTACATTATAATGTTTCTTAGATGTTTTTATATTTTATTTTTACCGTTTATTTTCAGCAACAGACATGACTATCTCTTTCTCAACATTAATTTTTATGTTATCTATCAATCTTTTTAAATTAGCATTACTATGAAATTTATCATATGCTCTTGCCATAACCTGTTCAAAAGTAAGTACAGTCCCTTTATTTTTGAGTATTCTAGGTACATGGTCTCCATATATCTTTATAAAACTTTCATAACTCTTTTTAAGCTCTACTATCTTATTTTTTCCAAATGCCCAAATATGTAAAAACAATATATCACAAAAGTTAATAATATCAACAGCTGCCAATGATTTTATATAAGAAGAAGCCTTATTATCGTCAGACATGTAATAATATATATTACATGCTTTCGCAAATGCTGCTGTTATCCTTTCACCTTCGTTAATGGGATTGTCTTTTGGATCATCACTTAGATCTTCTTTCTTTAATAACTTATAAGTCTCTCTGTAAAGCCTCTTTTGCTGATTAGTCAATCCTCCATAGTTCAAAACTTTGATTTCCCCATTGTTTTTTAATTTTACAATACTTCTTCCTTCTTCAGTATCTTTTCTTATTTCGTACTGATAAACATAATCACTAACGTAAATACAACCTAATGTATCTAATGCATACTTAATTGAATTAGTTTCTACTAAGTGAATAAGAATATCAGCATCAAATATAGCTTTAACTCGTGCCAAACTTCCAACTCCTCACTTACTCTAATAAACTATCCATAAAGTTTTTCGCAGCATCAGTCAATTCCTTATGGCTTTCATAACCAAACTTCTCTGGTTCACAACCTAGGTATCCAAAAATCCTCACCAAATCATCATAAGTAGTATCTCCATTATCAAAATTAGCTTTAAGAACCTCTAAATCCCTTTGCAATATCAAAGTAGCTTGTGATGGTATATTAAGATCATTCTTGTATCCTAAATTTTTAGTTAGTTTTTCTAAATCATCATAGGTATTTAAGATTGCCTCAAGTTCCTGCTTCTTATTATCCTCAATCACACCCACTTCTTTCAACCTTTTAGTGATAGCAACATAATCAACACCATATTTTTGCTGGAATTTAATTACAGTACTAAAATCTATATCCTTTGTTTGATTTAGGGTCATTTTATTAATATAGACCTCTATATCTTCTTTAGGCATAAGCAATTCGGTAGCAAAACAATTTGCCATAAGTTCATTTACATCTTCGTCATCATTATCCACCATCTCTTCAATAATAGAATTTTTCTTTATATACACTCTATTTTGAAGTAAGTGATATATTTCATGGGCTATTGTAAATCTTTCATTTCCTAATGTAAGATTTGTATTCGTGACAATAACAAACGTATCATGCTTGTATCCTATAAAACCAGCCAACTTTATATTTTCAAATGGAGTTCTTATAAGTTCTATATTAATTCTCTCATCTTGTTCTAATAAATCTAAAATTTCTAATAGCTGATTTGCACAATAATTGCCTAAGTTATATTTATCTCTAAAATTTCTCGCCCTCTCATATGCAATTTCTCTAAAATCAGCCAACTTACTCACCTCTATAAATTTCTTTTTGTGTACGCAGAGCATCCATTAGCAATTCAATGCGTTTAACTTCTAATAGATCCTTTCCTTCCATACCCTTTGCTCTAAAAGCCATAACAAAAGATTCTTCTTTTTCCTCATCTTTTGCTTCCTCAATATATTCATATAATGTATCAACATCAATTGAAAATACCTTACTTATATTCACTGCTTCTTCTAAAGAAATTGCTCTTTGGCTATTTTCTATTTTAGCAATGATAACTCTACTTAATCCCACTCTCTTACCAAGCTCTTCTTGAGTAATTGCCATTTGCTTTCTTAAAGAACTAATTACTTCTCCAATATTATTGAATCTCATATTAACACTCTCCTTGATGTATATTATATAGAACATTCCATTGACTTTCAATACCATACTATGTATTTAGTTCTAATTTAGTACATTTATTTATATATTTAACTTTTCTTATCTATTGTATTCAAATAAGTTGAATTAAACTCATTATTATTTTGAACTTTATTAAATGGTAAGCGATGGAACAAATGTAAGCGTACAAAAATTACCGTCTTTAATAAGAAAATCGTATCAGTCAAATAATTGACACCTAGTAAAATCACCCTTGCATTGATATACTCTGATTAAAATAATACATTAGAGTGATTTTTATGCGGCAGAATGCTTTACCTAACTGGGAGGAACTTATTAGTATACATAAAGATTATGATGGCACAATAGTTGATTTCTGTAAGATACATAATATTAATAAAAATAGCTTCTACTACTATAGAAAAAAGTTCGGAGATGTTAATAATAATGCTCCTAGCTCTACCTTCCGTAAAATTGAGGTTAATCATACTACTAGTACTGAAGTTACTACTTTATCAAAACCTAATATGATAATTATCAATATAGGTAATGCTACTATGACTATTCCAGATACAATTGACACTAGTACATTAACGACAATTATGAAGGCTTTAGCCTAATGTTAAATATTGATAAAGTAGACAATGTATATCTAGCTTGTGGGGCGACTGACCTTAGAAAGAGTATTGATGGTTTAGCTGTTTTAGTTAAATCATCTCTTAAGTTAGATCCCTATGAAAAGGCTCTATTCGTATTCTGTAATAGAAGTAAGAATAGGCTTAAAATTCTTCACTATGATAATGGCTTTTGGCTATACTATCATAGAAAAGATAATGGAAGATTCAATATTAATAGATAAAAATGAACTTGATTGGCTACTAAAAGGTTTTGAAATCAGAAGAAATATACAAACTGAAAAACGTAAAATAATGAACTGTTTTTAGTTCTTGAAAACCCTGTACACATTGAAAAATACAGAGTTTTATGATATAATAAATATGCAGAACATTTCAAAACAAGGGGCTAAAATACAATGAATACAGATTACCCATTAGATGATAAAACTCAGGAATTAATAGATAGATTAAATAGCGAAATTGAATCTAAAGAAAATGAGCTAGACTCTAAAGATGCTAGAATAAAATCCCTTGAACAAGAAAATGCAGTTCTTAAAGGTATTATCAAAAATAACAATAAAAAGATATATGGTAACTCCAGCGAGAAGATAGATTCAGACCAGCTATCAATATTTAATGAAGCTGAGGCCAGTGGTGATTTAAAAACTGAGGAACCTGCTATTGAGGAAATTACATATACAAGAAAAAAGTCTTCTAAGAAAACTAAAGATGAGAGCTTTGAAGGTCTGGAAACTGTAGTAATAGAACATAAGTTAGATGATACTGCATGTCCAAAATGTAATGATGACATGCATGTAATAGGTAAAAAGAGTACAAAGAAACTTAAGTTTGTACCAGCTAAACTATACATAGAAGAACATGTAGTCTATTCATATGCTTGTAGAGAATGTGAGAAGAATGACATAGCAGCTACAATAGTATCTGCAAAAGCTCCTAAATCATTTATTCCAAAGAGTATGGCAACAAATGAACTACTTTCCCATATACTCTATCTAAAATACTCTCATGCAATGCCCCTTAATAGGCAAGAAAGTTACTTCAAAATGCTAGGAGCAAACCTTTCAAGACAAACTTTATCAAACTGGGTACTTAAATGTGCTGAAGCATTTGATGATATATATAGACATATGAAAAT
Source organism: Anaeromicrobium sp. (assembly GCF_025210435.1). Classification (GTDB taxonomy): domain Bacteria; phylum Bacillota; class Clostridia; order Peptostreptococcales; family Thermotaleaceae; genus Anaeromicrobium. Next base: position 1,090 of record NZ_JAOART010000015.1, on the reverse strand, counting down.
AGAACTTCTAAGCAGAGATTATATTCATGCTGATGAAACCACAGTTATGGTAATCAATGAGAAAGGCAAAGAATGTAAATCAAAGAAATACATGTGGCTGTATAAAACAGGGACATCTAATAAGCCTGTCATAATATATGACTACCAAAGCACAAGATCTAGTACATGTGCAGTAAACTTTTTAAAAGGGTACTGCGGTTACCTTCAAACCGATGGCTACAAAGGATATGGCAAGGTAGAAAATGTAAAATGGATATCCTGCCTAGCCCACATAAGAAGGAAGTTTCATAATATAATAGATGGATTGGATAAAGAAGCCCTTAAGATATCTAGAGCATATATAGGGTTTGAATATTGTGAGCAGCTTTATCATATTGAAAAAGAGCTTAAAGAACATGAGCTTAAAAAAGATTACTACGACATTAGACATAATGTTCGATTAGAAAAATCAAAGCAAGTGCTAGAGGATTTCATATCTTATGTAGATATAGAATTACCAAATGCAATGAAACGAAGTGCTCTAGAAAAAGCCCTAAAATATGCTAAAGATGAACTGCCAAAGCTAAGATATTTCTTAGAAGATGGTAGAATAGAGATCGATAATAACTCTTCAGAAAGATCCATAAAATCATTTGTGATAGGTAGAAAAAACTGGCTTTTTATGAATAGTAGGTCTGGAGCTAAGGCAAGTGCTAGGATATATAGCATACTAGAAACAGCCAAAGCAAATGGTTTAAAGATAGATAAATATCTAGAGTATCTAATGGATAAAATATCAAACCTAGATGAGAATAAAAAACAGTATAGCACTTTTAAAGAAATGATGCCATGGTCAAAGCATCTACCGAAAGACCTATATATACAAATACCAGAGCAGGAGTCCTAATGGGCTTCTTTTTTATAAAATTATTAAAGAACTAATGCAATTGTTGTATTTTATACATTTTTTCCGGTTCTTCGTTAATTTTGGTGAAAAAATTGATAAATGAATATTAATGCATTAATATGTAATCAGTACAAATTTATTTAGGAGATATTATGATGATTGCAGCTAAATATATACTACCCCAAATACATATTATAAATAGTC
>NZ_JAOART010000014.1 GCF_025210435.1 Anaeromicrobium sp. | reverse complement strand
TGTTATGATTTATTTTGTTATGTTATATTATTCCAGTAAAAAACAAGCTGAAATCTATGCTAAATTTAACTGAATTACATAATAATTACTGGAATTATATTTCCAAATTTGTTGTGATTGTTTGTACAAATTTTACGTAGCTATAATAAGAGAGAGATTAGATAGTAGAATCAAGGAAAAAACTCCTTTCACCAAAAGAATAGTAAAAAAGCTTTCTCTAATCATACTAACAGCTGAATTGGTAAAGAAATTCCTAAAGATAAATCTAAACATAGATGGCATTACTGATTTGTTACTTGAAATTGAATCTGAAAAGGGCAAAGACATTGACATAGGTAAACAAGCATTTGAATATTTTCTTGAAGTTTTCAACCAATACAATAAAAACTTCTACTATGGAAGTGATGAATGTGTCCCTTCAACTCTTTGGGGCAAAATAGTTTCCAATAAAGAAGATGGTACAAAAACTGTTTACATTCTTACTAAAGTATTCAATGAAATCATGGAAAGAGGTGGATTTGAAAGTCCACAAACAGTACTAAATAACTGGAGAGATAAAAGTCTTCTTGACTGTGAACCAAAAAGGCTATCCAAGAAAAAAACATTGATTAGTGGACAAGGTCAAGCAAGAGTATACTGCATAAATTTTCCAAAATCACTTTTCCCTGATGATACAGCAAGAAAACGTCCAAAGAAAATAGTAAAAACAAAAATATCAAAATTGTTCGAAGATGACTCCGAGGAAAAGATTTCCTAAGATAGTTTTTCTTCTCTCAAATCAGTGGGCTAGTGGGTTGCTGTGCCACAAACTAAGATACTTCAACAACAGTCAGCCTCCCATTGTTTTCCTCACTGGATGTTTTCTCCCACTTGAAAGTGGGTTTGCAAATTTTTGAAAGGAGTAATGACATAATGGAAAAAACAATCCAACCATACAATACCATAGTAGAAATTTTAGCTGAGATAATCAATAATAACATAAAAAATAATAATTCAAAGGAGGTAGAACATGCAGATTCTCAAAAGAATAGCAGGATACACTAGAGTTTCAACTAAAGAACAAGGAGAACACGGATACAGCATAGATGCTCAAAGAGAAATGATTGAAAACTACTGTAAGCAAAACGGATACGAGCTTGTAAAAATCTATGAGGATAAAGGTGTGTCGGGTAAGTCTACTAACGGTAGACTTGCCCTCAAAAGACTACTTGAGGATGCTAAGAAAGGACTCTTTGACGTTCTCCTCGTTTGGAAGATAAATCGTCTAGCAAGAAAACAATTAGACCTTCTAAAAATAATAAATGAATTGGATAAAGTAAATGTTTCCTTCAGAAGTAGCACAGAAAATTTTGAGACTGAGACTCCTGCTGGTAAACTAAATCTTCAAATGATAGGTGCAATAAGTGAATTCGAAAGAAATACCATAGTAGACAATGTAAAAATGGGAATGAAAGCAAGAGCTAGAAATGGCGAATGGAACGGTGGAATTGTTTTGGGGTATGATACGGTAAAAGTTAAAGGTAAGAACTCTAAAGATACTAAGGGTGTTTTGGAAATCAATTCCGAAGAAGCAATGATTGTCAAAGAAATCTTCGAACTCTACGCTTCTGGCAAAGGACTAAAGGCAATAGTAAATACAATAAACCATAAAGGATACAAGACCAAAAGAGGAAATCCTTACAATGTGAACGGAGTAAAAGACATTCTCCATAATCCAATCTACATTGGTAAAATAAGATACAATGTAAGAGAAAATTGGGCTGAAAAGAGAAGAAAAGGAATAAATCCTGACCCAATAATAGTAGATGGTAAGCATGACCCAATAATTTCTGAAGAACTCTGGGATAAGGTACAAGAACTCTACAAAAGTAAAAGTGGTAAGGCTAAAAGAAGATACGATGGCAGTTTCCCACTAACAGGAATACTACGATGCACAGCATGTGGTGCTGGAATGGTAGCTCACAGAACTACGAAAAAGAGAAAAGATGGCACAAAGTACATTCTAAGATACTACCACTGTGGCAACTTCAAGAATAAAGGAAGTTCTGTCTGCAGGTCAAACGGAATAAGAGCTGACTATGCAGAGGAATACGTCTTCAACAGACTTTCTGAGGTAATCTCAAATGATAAATTCCTTCAAGACATTGTTTCTACTCTCAATGAAAAAAGAAGAAATGAAATAAAACCTCTTGAAACTGAACTAAGATACACAGAAAAGCGAATAGAAGAATTCTCCTCAAAGCGTGAAAAATACTTCAAGCTCTTTGAGGATGACATAATAGATGCTGATGCACTCAATAAAAGAATGAAAGCACTACAAGATGAACTGGAAAAATACTCAAAGATAAAGGAAGACGTTCTTGAAAAACTTACAGAAAATGACTCACAAGAAATTTCCTTCGATTTCGTACAGATGGTTCTTTCTGACCTCCACTCTCTACTAGCTAAAGCTCCACATGACCAAAAGAAAATGCTCCTACAACTGATTCTGAAAAAGATAACCATAACTGACCGTAAAAAAATAGATACAATTGAACTCCATTTCAATGAAAAAATAATAAATTACTTCCTCAATACTGATAAAGAACCTCCTACACCAGATGGAGGTTCTTCTTTTTTAGCTGAAAAGTACAAAAGTTTGCAGTTATTTATGGTACGGTTCACCGTATTATATTCTAAACTTTAATAAATTTCATCAATACTTCACTCTAAATATTTCAATCCTCAGTTGTAGACACTATTAGGAGCGTTGATTTCAATGACATAGGCAAGTCAAGTCACACCATAAAAGTTAGTTAAAGGAGTAGTTAAGAGAACTAGAAATTTTTAAAGCTTGATCTTTATAATAAACATATACTAGTTAAAAAAAATATATTAATATATTGCTTTTATTTAGGTTTATTGATTAAATTATAACTTGTTATAATATTAAATATAGAGCATACTATTGGAATATAAATTAATATAGAAGGTAAATTCATATTATTTGCATTCATTAATGCAAATAAGCATACATAGGGGAAGCATAATACTATACTTAGAATAGTAAATAGTATGCTAGTAACTTTAAATATTATGGATTTGTTTATAGTATCAGAGGTGAATATTTTATAAAGTAGGCATATAAACGTAACTATAGGCATGTTATATAAAATAACAATAATATATATAATATTATGGAAGAAAAATTCTGATAAATCCATGTTGCACCTCACAATATATATTGTCTTACTAGTTGTAATTATATCTGTAGAAATATTTTATTGAATGGGGAGTTGTGGTCTTTAGAGGTTTGAGTATAAATATGAAAATAAAACCATGGATTTTTCACTAGTGAAAAAGTGATCAAATACATGGGGTAATGTATCTAGTTCTATACCAGAACCATTATTTATTCCTGTGTAAAGACTTTATCATTAACATTTGAATATGATCTATATCTTTCACACGCTTTTCATTTAATATTATATCAGAAACTAGATAAGTAGTAATTGTAGTAGAATTGTTCACCAGATAAAATAAAGAAATATTAATAATTATTGGGATAATTAAGGATAGAAAAGATCCTATTAGTATTTTTTCATATGCCCTATTCTTAAAATATTAAAAAAAATAAATATTTTAAGAATAAAATCATTGTTTTTTGATCAATAATAAGATATAATGTTAGAGAACTTTGATTTACAGTAAAAATAATTAATTAAGTTTTAAGTATATAGATTCTAGTAATTTAACTGTAGCATGTATACTTTTAAAATTTTTGTTGATTAAGTATTTTTCTAAAGATTCAAGGTAATAAAAATTTTGGAGGTATATTAACATGATGAATGGTACAGTTAAATGGTTTAACTCAGAAAAAGGATTTGGATTTATTACAGGAGAAGACGGAAAAGACGTATTCGTACACTTCTCTCAAATTCAAAAAGATGGATTCAAGAGCTTAGAAGAAGGCGAAGAAGTAACTTTCAAGGTTGTTGAAGGTCAAAAAGGACCTCAAGCTGAAGAAGTAACTCCAGCTTAATTTAAACTATAAAAAAACAAGTCTAAGGATTTATCCTTAGGCTTTTTTTTATTATCTAATAGGAAAGAGAATACTGGAAATTTTAAAAAAGTATTTTGTTGGAAAACAATTTTTAGAATATAGGTTAAGTTAACCCTTATGATATTTTTATATAAATATAGTTTTTTTCTATACATACAGCCAATAACATAGGATTTTTTTATTATACTTACCAATTATTATTCTGTTATACTTACTAAGTATTATTTTTATAGGAGGTATTATAATGAAAAAACTAAAATTATTATTACTAATGGCTTTGGTATTTGTAGTCATACTAAGTGGATGTTCTAATCAAACGGATTCTCAAGAACAGGATACTGCGGTAAATAATCCTAAAGAAGTTATTAGAGTGGCAACATCTGGTACATATTATCCTTTTGCATTTCAAAAGGATGGAGAACTTAAAGGATTTGAAGTAGACTTTTGGGAGGAATTCTCAAAACGTACAGGTAAAGAAGTAGAATGGGTTCTTACAGATTTTAGTGGTTTATTTGGATTACTTGAGTCAGACAAGACAGATGTAATATCTGCACAGCTTACGCCAACAGAAAAGAGAAAAGAAAAATATTATTTTACGGATGCTTATAATTACAGTGGTACCAACATCGTTTTAAGAGAAGATGATACTAGTGTTAAATCATTAGATGATTTAGTAGGAAAAAAAGTTGGGATTGGTACAGGTGCTGTAGCTAATGATATAGTAAAAGAAAAATATCCTAATAAGGAGATAGAAATAGTAAACTATTCAAGTGCGGCCCTTAAAGGAAATTATCAAGATTTAGAAATGGGTAGACTAGATGCTGTTATTGCACAAGATGTAGAAGCTCTTATTGCAATAAAGGATGAAGGATTGAAGCTTAGATTAGTTGAAAATCCTATTCAATCTGGACCGGCTGCTTTCCCTGTTCCTAAGAATGAAACTGGAAAAGCCTTAGCTGAAGAAATCAATAAAGTTATTGCTGAAATGCACAGTGATGGAACTTTAACTAAAATATCTGAAAAATGGCTAGGCAAAGATATAACTAAACAAGTAAAATAATGAGTAATATAGAAATTTCTGTTTCCGTTAGTGTGTTTCCATTATTATTGGATGCATTAGGCACAACATTGTTCATATCTATTACTTCTTTTATATTAGCTATAGTATTAGGTGTTCTATTAGCTTTAGGTGTTCATTTTAAAGTAAAAGTTGTAAGTACATTAACAAGTATATATATATCATTCTTTAGGGGTACCCCCCTTATGATTCAGATATTTTTCTTTTACTTTGGGCTTCCTAAAATTATGCCATTTATGAAAAGCTGTTCACCTCATACTGCATTAATAATTTGTCTAGGATTAAATGCTGCAGCTTATATATGTGAAGCTATTAGAGGATCTATTGATAGTGTTGAAAAAGGACAATATGATGCTTGTAAAGCTTTTGGAATGTCTAAATTTCAAAGTATGTATAGAATTATACTTCCTCAAGGGTTAATATCTGCTATTCCACCCATATCAAGTTCTCTTATAGATATTATAAAAGGTTCTTCCCTTGGATTAACTATAGGGGTTTTAGATATTATGAGTGTTGCTCAAGTTGAAGCAGCTTCTAGCTTTAAATATTTTGAGGTATATATTACTGCAATTTTAATTTACTGGGTTTTATCTATAATTTTAAATATTATGCAAAACAAATTAGAAAAACAAGTTCGTAAATTTTATTAATGAATGATTCATATTATTTATATTAGTTTCTATTTCTGGTTGTACCTTCTTGAAATTTTCAAATAATTCAAGGAGGTACTTTTGTTTTATATGCCTAATATATTATGAGTAAAAATGATTCTATCAAAGATCTGTTAATAAATTTGTTATTGTATTTTATTATGGCCTTTTGACAATATTATAATATGGGTATATATGTAATTGACAATATAGTAAAATACTATATAATAAAATACTATACAATGAGAATCATAATCAATTACCAAGGGGGAAGAAATGAAATCTAATAAATATGTTATTTTATCAATAATAATGGCTACGCTACTACTAATAGGTGGTTGTAGTAAAACAGAAAAAAATGCAAACTCTACAAATACAGTAAAAAATGAAAAGGTAAAAGTAGCCGTATCTATAGTTCCTCAAGAATCCTTTGTAAAGGCAGTAGGTAAAGATTTAGTAGAAGTAACTACTATGATACCCCCAGGACATAGTCCTGCCAATTATGAACCTAGCCCTAAGGAAATGATAGGTCTTAGTAATGCTAGTATGTATTTTGCCATAGGTGTACCTACGGAAAAGGCCAATATACTTACTAAGTTAGAGGATTTAAACAAAGGAATTGAAATTATTAAATTACAAGATGAAGTTGGAAAAATATATGAGCATAGGAATTTTAGTGAAGAAGAACATGACCATAAAGAAGAATGTACATACGAAGAACATGACCATCATGACAATCACCACCAAGAGCACGGCCATGACCATGAAGGAGTAGACCCTCATATATGGCTATCACCAAAGAGAGTTAAGATTATGGTAAATACAATAAAAGATAATTTAATAGAAGTAGATCCCCAAAATAGAAGTATATATGAAGCTAATGCTAAATCCTATATGGAAAAATTAGATAAGGTAGATAGGAAAATAAAAGAAAGCTTAAAGGGAAAAGAAGAAAAATCATTCATAATATATCATCCTTCTTTTGGATATTTTGCAGATGATTATAATCTGAATATGATAACTATAGAAGAGAATGGAAAAGAAGCTACAGCTAAGAAACTAAAGGAAATTATAGATCATGCTAAAGAAGAAAATATAAAATTCATATTCTATCAAGAAGAATTCCATGATGAGCAGGCCCAGACCATAGGAAAGGAAATAGGAGCACAGGTGATTGAAGTATCTCCACTAGCTCCAAATTATATAGAAAACATGACAACTATGGCAGAGAAGTTTAAGAGAGGATTAAACTAGGAGGTACCTATATGAATCACATAAGCATAAAAAATTTAAGCGTATATTATGATTCTGTATGTGCTCTAGAGAATATAAACCTAATTATTAAGGATAGAGAATTTTTAGGAATTACAGGTCCTAATGGAGGGGGAAAAAGTACTTTAATCAAAGTTTTGTTAAATTTAATAAAGCCTTCTAAGGGTGAAGTTTCTTTAAATGAAAAATCTATTGGATATGTACCACAGTTTAGGGAATTTGATAAGACCTTTCCCATAAGTGTAATGGAAGTAATACTTATGGGAAAATTACCTAAAAAACTTCGATTATTTCAGAAATATAATAAAAATGATAGAATTAAAGCTGAAAACATAATGAAAAAATTAGGCATACTAGAATTTAAAAATAGACAAATAGGACAATTATCAGGAGGCCAATTACAAAGGGTATTAATAGGTAGGGCATTAATGAGGGACCCTGATGTATTGGTTTTAGATGAGCCTACAGCAAGTTTAGATATGAAGGGTAGAAAATATATTTATGATATGCTAAAGAAATTAAACAAAGAAAAAACTATCATAATGGTTAGTCACGACATGAATCATATATTTAATTATGCAGACCGGGTTATTCACCTTAGTAAAACCATAAATGAAGAAAAAATTCAAAGAGGTGATAGACATGTTTTATGATTTATTCCAATATGAGTTTATTGGAAATGCCATTAAGGGAGCTTTTTTAGCAAGTATAGTCTGCGGCATAATAGGTACTATAGTAGTTGAAAAGAGTTTAGTAAGTATGAGTGGAGGTATAACCCACGCTTCCTTTGGAGGAATTGGTCTTGCCTATTACTTAGGGATTGAGCCCATGATAGGTGCATTGATATTTTCCACCATGGCATCATTAGGTGTATCTGCCATAAAAAGAAACACTAATACTAAAGCAGATACTTTAATTGGAATGTTCTGGTCACTAGGCATGGCCCTTGGCATATTATTTATTAATCTGACTCCAGGATATCCACCAGATATGACATCCTATTTATTTGGAGATATACTTACCATTTCTTCTAAATATATAAATATGATGATGGTGCTTACTATGATTATATTAGTATCTATTGGTAGCATATTTAATTATTGGAAGGCATATTTATTTGATGAAGAGTTTTCTAAATCATTAGGAATTAATATTTTGACACTGGAAAATTTACTATATATATTAATAGCCTTTAGTATAGTTATACTTATAAAGGTGGTAGGTATCATATTAGTCATAGCCCTCCTTACTATTCCTGTGGCTACAGCAAAATTACTTAGTTATAATTTGAAAAAAGTAATGATTTTATCTAGTATATTTGGAATAACATATAGCCTTAGTGGTCTATACATATCCTATGAATATAATATTCCATCGGGAGCAACTATTATATTAGTATCCATATGTACATATATTATTACGAGTGTTGGTGTGAAATTGGTAAAAAATAAAGAGGTGAATTTTATATAAAATTCACCTCTTTATTTTATACTTATATCACCAGCAGTAGTTCTTAAAATTAATTTATTGTTGGATTTTCCAACTTTGCCTTTTAAATAATCTTCTTCATTGGTACTCTTAACTGATATTGGAAAATCTGAATTTATATCACCAATAACCGTTTCTGCATCTAAAATAAATTGGGCTTTATCTTGTAAGTCTATGATCAAATCTCCAGATGTGGATTCTAAATTAACATCATTATTAAACTTTTCATAAGTTACTTTTATATCTCCTGATATGGACTTTCCTCTTAAGTTACCTGCAAAGTTATTTAAAGAAATATCTCCAGAAACTAAATTGATTTTAGCATTATTAGTTACTAGATATTCTCCTTCAATATCTCCAGAAGTAGAATTTAAACTTAAGTTATTTGCATTAATATCCTTTAAATATATATTCCCTGAAGTTAAATCCACTGATAGATTTTCTAATGATAATTTTTTAGTCATACTTAAGTCTCCTGATGTTGTCTCTACATTCATAGTACCCTTATAATCCTTTGGTATAAACACCTGTAATTTCATAAGAGAGTACCCCAAAAGCATACTATCATCATAAGTAACTTCTATATTTAAGGAAGAACCATTTTTAGATAGGGATAATTCATGTTTTAAATCATCAAATACGTTACCCTGTAGCTGAATCTTCATATCTTTTCTATCTTCAGGAATTATAATTATATCTTCTGTAACACCAGTTATACATATGTTAGATATGTTATCCATGTCACTAGTTTGTAATTCATCTACTTCATAGGTATTTTTAGAATCTCCATTGATTAATTTCACATCTATGGAATTACGATTAATTTTTATACCATCAGTTAAAAATAATAAAGATACACCAATAACTAGTGAAACAACCATTAGCAAAGTTAATCTTTTAACTATTTTTTGTATATTCATAAAAGCCACCCCTTATTTTTTTATAATATCCACATTCCAATTCAAATACTTAATGGTACATTTAAAAAACCATTTAGATATATGCACATTTAATATGGTAAACAATAGGCCGAAACAAGTCATGCTTAGACCTAAAAACATACATGCAATAGGATTTATTGATATGATCGTGGAGAAGGTAAATAATCCCTTTAAAATTGGTGCAAAGATCATCCCAAGGCCACCCATAGTAATACCAATGGAGGCTCCATAAAGTCCTACTAAAGATCCTACCAATCCTAGAAATGGACCTAAAATAAAGATCATATTAAAAAATCCTAAGGCCATGGTAGCAACAACAGCTTTAAAAACATTTGTTGTATTTGGAGATTTCTTTACTTCATTTATAAGGATAGTGGCCTTATAAGATTTGGCAAGTTTTATTGGATTGCCTAGTTCTTTAGAAATGTCATATTCACTTTTTCCCCTCTCTAACCCCACATTAAAGTGTTCTTCGTAATCATAAAGTATATCGTTTATTTCTTCATTAGGTAAGTTAGATAGATTTTTTCTTAGAGTGTCTAAAAACTCCTTTTTATTCATTTTCATTCTCCCCTTCATTAATAAGGTCATTTACACCTTTAACAAAAAAATTCCATTCTTTTATTAAGTCATCCTTCACATTTTGCCCTGAAGTGGTTATCTTATAGTATTTTCTTGGTGGCCCTTCACTAGATTCCTTTAGATAGCTAGTAAAATAGCCTTCCTTTTGTAATCTTCTCAAGAGTGGGTAAATAGTTCCTTCTGATATGGTTATGTATTTTGAGATTTTTTCTACCAGTTCATAACCATAGCAGTCCTTTTTGTCTAAAAGTACTAATACACATAGTTCTAAAACACCTTTTTTGAATTGTATATTCATATGATTTTCCTTTCTATATAAACTATGGTTTTAGTATAATACATAGTACTGTATAATGCAAGGTAGTGGATTATAATTTTTACTTAAATTAATAATAATAATATAATAGTAAATAGGTTAGGAAAAATGGGAGTGAAATTAATGGATGAAATTTATATGGAAGAAGCCTTAAAGGAAGCTAGAAAAGGAGCTTTAATAGGTGAAGTTCCTATTGGGGCCGTGATAGTTAAGGATAATGAAATAATAGGAAGAGGATATAATAGAAGGGAAATAGATAAGGACCCAACTGCCCATGCAGAGATGATAGCCATAAGGGAAGCATCTAAAAACTTAGGTGGATGGAGACTTATAGGTTGTAGCATGTATGTGACAGTAGAACCATGTCCCATGTGTGCAGGGGCCATCATGTTATCTAGAATAGATAATCTAATAATAGGAACTATGGACCCAAAGGGAGGAGCCTGTGGGTCAATCATAAACACTCCAGAAGATGAAAGGTATAATCATGTAACAAGGGTAACAAGGGGTGTACTTAAAAATGAGTGCTCCCAGATAATGAAACATTTTTTTAAAGAGTTGAGAAGAAAGAAAAAGAAGGCATAAATAGATTATAAAGGAAATTAAAATAAAGAATGATTTCTGTCAAATGCAGAAATCATTCTCTATCTTCACTCAATATTGCTTATTTTAAAATCTATCTAGAGTTTTTTAATAACTAGATTATTCCGATGACAAAGTATACTACTAATGCTGCAACTGCTGCAACTGATGCATAAGGTAACTGGGTTTTCACGTGATCAATATGATCTGAAGCTGCACCAAAAGATGATAGTATAGTCGTATCTGATAATGGTGAACAGTGATCTCCAAATACACCACCACCGGCTACAGCACCAATAGTAGCATAAACAAGTGTAGTAACTTCATTTCCTGTGAATGCAAAGGCTAGAGGGACAGCTATAGGTACCATGATTGCGTAGGTTCCCCATGAAGTACCAGTTGAAAAAGAGATAAATGCACACACAAAGAATGTTAATACGGGTAAAAGCGATGGAGTCAACCAACCTTCAGTAATTGATATAATGTATTGAGCAGCTCCTAGATCCTTACTAACCGTATTTATAACATAGGCCATGGCAAGTATTAATATGGCCGGCATTACTCCTTTTATACCTTGGATAGCAGTTTCAAAGATATCTTTGATTGATAGTTTTTGGAATATTAGCATTATTCCTAAGAAGAATACTGCACTCATAAAAGCTTCTACTGTTTTAGCGGAACCCATAAATATATAAGTTCCAACAGCAATGCAGATTATTATAAGAACTGGAAGTATGAAATTTAAAAATAGTCTTGGTTTCTTTATTTCTTTAGCTGTCTTTATTTCAGCTAATTCAACTCCCATGAGAGGTTGAGCTGTATCTGATAATACTTTACCTTCGTTTAGTGCTCTTAATTCAGCTTTTTTCATCGGCCCAAATTCTGGTATTATACCTAATGCAATAAGACCCACCATTGCAACTGCAAATATGGCATATAAGTTAAATCCTACTGATTTGAAATATATTCCAGCTGCTTGGACAGTATCTTTGATTGGACCGTGTCCTACTAAGAGCCCAGTGATGAATACGCCCCAAGCACTAAATGGAATTATTACAGCCATAGGTGCAGATGTGGAATCACAAATATAAGCCAATTTTTCTCTTGAAATTCTTGCCTTATCAGTAAGATTTTTCATTACAGGACCAACAAATAATGGGGAGAAATAGTCACTAAAAAATATGAACATACCTAAAAACCAGGCTAAAATTTGTACACCCTTACGACTGTTTATTTTATCCCCGACAACTCGACTAAACTCATCAGTAGATCCAGTTTTAAGAAAAAATGCTACGAGAACTCCAATGAATACTTCAATTAATACTACCCAAATAAAATCACCATTGCCTAAGGATCTTGTAAATAATCCTGAAAGACTCCAAAGTGCTTTTCCCTGAATAAAAACACCAACTATTGATGCAATTAATAAAGAGAACAGTGCCTCCCTTGTTATAAAGGCTAAGGTAACTGCTGTTAATGCAGGTACTATAGACCAAAATCCAAAGGAAGGGTCTTCTATACCTTTAAATGATAGGCCACTTATATATGCTAATCCTAAAATCAATGTTGCAACGATCAAAATAATATTATTCTTATTATTACTTTTCACAGACATAAAATTTTACCTCCTCCATAGTATGATATTCAATATAACTTCTACTTAGATTAATCAACAAAACTTCGTATAGACAAAAAGCTTATACAATATTTAATACTTCTTCTGGTGATGTATAGGGTAAATCTAGTTTTATTGATGTTTCTTTTAGTGTTAAATTGCCCTTATAAAAAGATAGACCCTTTCTAAGGCTATCATTATTTATTAAGGCATTATCCACTCCGTTAGCTGCTATGCTTAAAGCAAAGGGTAAGGTTACATTGGATAATGATGTTGTGGCAGTTCTAGAAAATGCACTAGGGATATTGTCTACTGCATAGTGAACTATTCCAGTATGTTTATAAATAGGATTATCATGGGAGGTTGCTTTACATGTTTCTATTGCGCCACCTTCGTCACAAGACACATCGGATATAACTGCTCCTTTTTTCATTAATTTTAAATCATCAGCGTAAATCAAGTGGTCTTTTCTGGTTTTAGGCCATAATAGACAGTTTATTATGGCATCTGATTCTCTCAAACATTTCTCTAAATTCCCTCTGTCAGAGTATAATAACTCAACATTTGGAGGAAGTTTATACTTTGCTTCTTCAAGTCTATTTAAATCAATATCGAGTAAGGATACTTTATTTCCAAATGAAGACGCAAGTTCTGCAGCCCCTATTCCAGCAGCCCCTGCACCTATTATTGTTACTAGTGGAGTTTTTACTCCATGAACTCTTGCCAGTAGTATTCCACTGCCCCCATTTATGCTTTGGGCATAGTTTAATGCAGCTATGAAACCACCTTTACCAGCAAGTTCACTCATTGGTTTCAATAATGGGAAGCCACCCTTTCCGTCTTCAATATCTTCATAAGAAATGCCAATTACTTTTTCTTTTAACAAAACTTCAGTCATTTCTCTATTGGCATTAGAATGTAGGTAAGTAAATATAATTAAATCTTCTCTCATATATTTGTATTCTGGTGGAAGAATTTCTTTAACTTTATAAATTATATCTGATGATTTATAAACTTCCTCAGCAGTGCTAATAATGGCCCCAACTTTAATATAGTCCTCATCAGAATATCCACTGCCTACTCCGGCATTTTTTTCTATTAATACCCTATGTCCACTTTTAACAAATTGATTAACTCCATCAGGTGTGGTTGCAACCCTATACTCATTGTTCTTGATTTCCTTTGGAATGCCAATAATCATATAGATCTCCTCCGTTCTATAGATGATATTATAGTTGTGGAAATAGTTAATGCAAAAACAATGCCAATATTCAGAAGATTAAAAACATACTGAAAATACAAGGTTGCACGAGTTTTTCAAAATGAAAAAAGAAAGATAATTATAGAATGGACAATTTCTTGTCATTTTTTTTGTTTAATGATAAAAAGACGCCAAAAATATGGCGTTTTAGAATTTAATCGACAATTTTCTGTCGCTTGTATTCTTTTGAATTTATTTTATACTTATCTAGTTTATATTTTAATGTTTGTCTTGGGACATCTAAAATCTCGGCAGCTTTAGTTATATTGCCCTTAGTAAATGAAAGGGTTTGAATTATCAAATCAATTTCTACTTTAGCAGTAGCTTCTTTGAGAGAAATGAATTTTTCACGTGTTTGTTTTTTCAACTTTTCTTTAGATTTATTGGAAGGCTTGAGTATACTATTTTTCATGTAAATTGGAAGATTGTTCACTTCTAACCTCTCATTATCATTGAGGCTAACTAAAGATTCAATTATGTGCATTAATTCTCTAACATTTCCAGGCCAATTATAATTTAGAAAAATTTCATTAAGTTGTCTTGAAAAGCCCTTAATATTTTTATGATACTCTTTGTTAAATTTATTTAAAAACATGTTGGCATAATACAAAATATCTTCTTTTCTTTCCCTTAAGGGTATTAATCTGATAATACTACTGCTAAATCTATAAAAGAGATCCTCCCTAATTACTTTTTGTGACATTGCTTCAATTGGATTCACGTTCATGGCTGCAATTATCTTCACATTTATTTTCTTTTCTTTACTAGATCCTACAGGCCGTATTATTCCATCTTGAATTACTCTAAGTAATTTTGCTTGAATGCTCAATGGCATTGAGTTGAGTTCATCTAAAAAGAGAGTTCCTTCATTTGCTTGTTCTAAAAGACCTGCTTTGTTTTCTGCCCCAGTAAAGGCTCCTTTTGTTGAACCAAATAGTATTGATTCAAATAAATTTTCTGGTATAGCAGCACAATTTTGAGCAATAAATGTTTTATTATTATTATTAGAGTAGTTATATATGGCATGAGCAAATAGTTCTTTTCCAGTACCAGTTTCCCCGTATATTAAGGTTGGTTTACTTGATTTTGAGAAAATCTTTCCATTTTCTATATTATTAAGCATATCCAAATTATTAGTTAAGATGTCTTTAAAGTGATAGGTTTCAATAAAATCACTTTTAGAACTAATAATTTCTTTTTTCGGTTTCTTGCCATGTTCAGCATCATGTATAGATGTGATATCTTTAGAAAGTTCAATTGCTCCTTGAATTTGACCTTTCTTGATTATAGGAATGGTAGTATTGTTAGTAGTGAAGACCCGTCCTTTATAGTCAGTAAAAGTTTGATTATATTTTTTTATAGTCTTTCCTGAATTTATACATTGAACTAATGAACTTTCTTCTTGATTAATATCAACATATACTTCAAAGAAGTTTTTATATAAATAATCGGAATATATATCCTCATTTATTTCTTCTTCAAATCTAGGATTATATCTTGCAGAATAAACTATTGTATAGTTTTTGTCTATTATCAATATTGAATCCACATAATCATTTTGTCTAAAAAACTCTTTCATAATCCTCCTCCGTAATATTGTATATTTACTATTTATTATACCATAATTCTAAAATCATAAAGAAATCTAAGAATCTGCCTAATAAGAAGATGATGAATAATAGAAAAAAATTATAAAAGAATAGCATATATAGATTTCGTAACACTAAGATTTCTTTATACAGTAACTTGCCTATAAGGGAAACCATTGAAAATTTTTGGAACCCTGGAACGTCACAACATCCTATTCTACTCCAACATGACTCATGAACCTATCTACGAAGATTCACACTTTCACTTGTGACAAGGACTTGGGTGGAAAAGATTTTCAATATATTTTCCTGAAATAGGCACACATAAAGCTAGTTTATAAATACGAAATCTATATAGATTTATCATATGCTTTATTTGGATATATTTTTAATAGTCTTTACTATTAAATTATTATTTAAATAATCTAAGTAGGCCTTCTTCCCAATTTTTCTTATAATATCTGAATAGGTAGGATAGGCATAGATCATATCTGTAGTTTTTCTTATGGGAATGTTGAATTTTTTCAACATTTGAATTTCATGGATAAGTTCTCCTGCCCTATTACCTATAATATGGGCACCTACTATATTGTCCTTA
Source organism: Anaeromicrobium sp. (assembly GCF_025210435.1). Taxonomy (GTDB): domain Bacteria; phylum Bacillota; class Clostridia; order Peptostreptococcales; family Thermotaleaceae; genus Anaeromicrobium. Next base: position 2,927 of record NZ_JAOART010000014.1, on the reverse strand, counting down.
TGGCATATGATTTTTACAAATCCCTTTTCATTATCAGTAATTGCCCTATCTAAATGGGAGTAAGTTTCTGTGTATACTTTAATATTATCATATTTCTTACGGGATTCTTCTTCAGTGTATCCCATGTGGGATATTTCAGGGTCTGTAAAGGTGGTCCATAGAACTTGAGAGTAATCAGCTTTTTTCTTCACTGGAAATACACAATTAAAGGCAGCTATGAAACCTTGGTATTCAGCCATATGGCTAAATCTATAGGGACCTACAATATCACCAGCAGCATAAATATGGGGTACACTAGTTTGAAGCTTACTATTTACTATTATTTTATTAGAATCGTAATCTACACCTATTTTTTTCAAATTCATATTTTCTAAATTAGGTTTTCTACCTGTGGCAACTAATATTTTTTCAAAGGATGAAAAATAACCCACATTACTATTATCTAAATAGTGTATAGTGCCCTTTTCTATTTTGTTAAACTTTACATTTTTGTGTATTTTAATCCCTTCTCCTAAAAGAATATGTTCTATTGTTTCTGATATTTTTCTTTCTTCCTTTTTTAAGATCCTATCTCCCCTTAAAAATATATGTATAGAAACTCCCAGTCTATTTAAGGCTTGAGCTAGCTCTATACCTATGGCCCCTGCACCAATAACACCTATGGATTTAGGCAACTTGTCTAATTGAAAGAGGCTTTCATTAGTAAGTATATAATCAGAATCTATTCCCTTTATGGCAGGGAGTTTTGGACTAGTTCCTGTGGCTATAATAAAATTTTTTGCCCTGATATTTTCACCATTTACAGAAATTGTATTGGAATCTTTAAAGGAAGCATGTCCCTCTAAAAAAGAAATTCCCTTTTCTTCAAAGACATGGGGTTTTTCTTCTTCGTATACTTTATTTATTATGTTTTTCACATAATCCATCACATTTTCACTATTCATTTTGTATTTTAAATCTATGCTATAATCCTTTAATTTAGTCACATTATGGGCTAGCTTAGCAGCCTTTATAAGGCTTTTGCTAGGAACACACCCAGAGTGGGTACACTCTCCACCAATTTTATTTTTTTCTATTAATAGAACCTTTCTTTTAAATCCATTTCCAGTAAAGGACGCTGTAATACCTGCTCCACCAGCACCTATTATTATTAAGTCATAATCATATTTTTTCATAAAAATACCTCCTTTTGAGGGACATCATATATTAATCATACCCTTAAAAGGAGGTTTTATTTATGGAATTTTAATTAATGATTGTTATTTCTATCCTTCTATTGTTAGACCTCCCTTTAGGAGTATCATTAGTGTCTATGGGATTAAGTTCTCCATAACCACTCACAGACATACGGGATTTATCTATTCCCTTTACTTCCGTGAAATATTTTACTACTTCTATGGCACGGGCTACAGATAATTCCCAATTAGAAGGATATTTAGCCGTTTGAATGGGAAGGTTATCCGTATATCCTTCTACTATAATGTTGTTATCTATTTTAGTTAATTTGTCTCCTATTTTACTAAGGGCTAATTTCCCTTCCTTAGACATGGCCGCATCTCCACTAGAAAACAGAACATTATCTTTAAATCTAATGGCTATACCCTTTTCATTTTGAAGGATATTAACCTTATCTAACATGTTGTTATCACGTAAAAATTTTATAAACTCTTCTTCTGAAGTGTGTATATCCCTTTCTATATTTTTCATATTAAAAAGTTCCACAGATAAATTTTTATTAGTAGTTTTTAATTTGTTATTTTCTTCAGATAAGGTGGCCACCTCTTCTTTTAATGCATTTTTCATGGAGTATAACATATTTGTTTTTTCTTCAGATAAATTGAAGAATATTATAAAAAAGCAAAGTATTATTGTAACCATATCAGAATAGGTAATAAGCCAATTAGATGAAAAATCATCATCATTATGATATGAGTCTTTCATAATTAGCCCCCTTTCTAGTTGGATAATCAAGTCGTTTATCTTCCTTAAGCATAACGTTCATTTTATCAAATACATCCCTAGGAGAATTATTATCAGATATGGATAGTATTCCTTCTTTAATAATAGTATATCTAAGAATAATATGATCTATATAATTTTTAACCCTACCCATTAAAGGGGTGGCTATGAAATTTGCTATTAAACTTCCATAAAGGGTACTTACTAAAGCTGAAGCCATGTTAGTTATGATCATATGTACTTCACCCATATTAGATAAAAGTCCAATAAGGCCAAGTAAAGTACCAATAAGACCAAAGGCAGGTGAAACATGGGAAATCATTTTTAATATGCTTATGGGCTTATATAAGTTCATTTTCCTAGATTCAATATCTTTTATAATTACATTTTCTATGGACGAAGTATTTTTATAGTCCCTAAGTAATACTAGACAATCCCTTAAGAATATATCTTCTTCCACATCGGAATAGGCAGATACTCCTAAAAGTCCATCTTTTTTTACTTTAATACTTAAGTCATATAATTTTAAAATATCCTTCTCATAATCTATAGGTGATTGAATACTATTTTTTATAATTTTTAAAGTATCCATTAGGGTATAGAATGGAAAACTTATGAGAATGGATAAACATATTCCCCCAACTATTATTTCTAGAGCAGTTATATTTAAAAGGGCCTTAGGAGGCACCGAAGTAAATAGGGAATGAAATACTACTGCCGATAAAAGTATAAGGATTAAATTTTTCTTAGTATTTAAATTTAAAAGTTTCATATATTCCTCCTATTAATATGGATTTATCATGTGAAAACTTACTTTATATGGGCCTATTTCAGGAAAATATATTGAAAATCTTTTCCACCCAAGTCCTTGTCACAAGCGAAAGTGTGAATCTTCGTATATAGGTTCACGTGTCATGTTGGAGTAGCATAGGATGTTGTGACGTTCCAGGGTTCCAAAGATTTTCAAT
>NZ_JAOART010000013.1 GCF_025210435.1 Anaeromicrobium sp. | reverse complement strand
CAGATTGACGGGTAGAATAACCTTTTGTGACAAATAAAAGATTTTTAATGTTTTTTAATTTTTCAATGCTATGCATAGAGCCATAACCACTATCAGTGCGAATGATGAGTTTTCTATTATTAAGCTCTAAATGAGCAAATCTGATTACAAATATTGGCAAATAAATAAAGACATCCGAAACATTTTAGTGTATGATAAAGTTCTCACACAAAATCACACTAAAAGGAATGTTTTGAATGTCAAACTCTATACTATCAAATAATGAATTAGTTAGCAAGTTTTTCGAGGAAAATAATCTTGATTTTTATTACACAAAAACTGCTGTGAAACATTTTAAAGAATTTGTTGTAGCTACATCTTCTAAAGGATTTACTGCCAAAACTACAGATATTGCTGAATTTAGTGTTAATCACCGTACTACCATTGGTCATTTTTTATCTAATGGAGTATGGGACGAAAAATATATTGATAGAATAATAAAAAAAGAAGTAACTCATTTTATGCTCAAAACTTTTCTGATATTACCATAAAAGAATTTCTAATGAAACTATGTAGGTAGTTCTTAGACTTATTAGTAAGCGTCAAAGTGTGTTTTAAAGAATTGATATTTAGTCAATTCTTCAGGATATGCTTTGACGCTTACTATAATCATCTCTAAATATTCTACTTAGAATAAATTAAAAACTTGTTATTCTCTAAACGTCTAAATACTTAGTTAAAAAAACTCCCATATACGTAAATAAGCATAGGTCAAGCTACTATATACGTAAGTTTGTAAAAAGGGGGGAGGTTCTTGTTATGGGAAAAGATAATGGAGAAGAAAAGATTATAGATATGATTAACAATGACCTTATATATAAAAATACTAAATTGCCAATAAATGGATTGGAATTTAAACGACGTAAAGTATCCAAATCCGTAAAAAAAGTGACTTCTAATATTAACCAACTAAATTTACAAGATATTGAAAATATAATCACCTATTTAATTCTTTCTAGAATGAAAGAGGAAGGACGGATTTAGTGAAGTAAAAACTAATGGCAACGAAGAAATTAGTTTTTAGTACATATTAATTTTTTCATTATCATAATCCATGTGTACACATGGAAAACTATAAATAGTAGTAAAATAATAAGTTCTACTATGGAGGTCATAGGAATGAATGTTTATGGTTATGTTAGAATATCTAGAGATGATAAAGGTGAAAATTATGAAACGATTATTACTCAAAAAAGATTAATAAAAGATTATATTAAAGATAGATTCAATTGTGATATGAAGAAAATATACGAAGATGATAATGTTTCTGGGTATAAATTTGATAGGAGTGGATTTGAGAAGTTAGAGGAAAATATAAAAAAAGGTGAGGTTCAAGTGCTTGCAGTAAAAGACCTATCAAGAATAGGCAGGAATAATGCCCTAACTCTACTATTTTTGGAGTTTTTAAAAGAAAACAATGTGAGATTTATAAGTATATCAGATAATTATGATAGTTTTAAGGATGAAGATGATGTGATTGGTATAAAAACATGGTATAATGAAAGGTATGTCAAGGATATTTCTAAAAAAATTACTGGCAATCTAAAGGTTAAACAAAGGAATGGGGGAGTCATTATAAGACCATACTTTGGTTATAAAATTAACCCAAATGATAAAACCAGATTAATTATTGATGAAAATGTTTCAGGCGTGATTAAAAGGATTTTCAAACTATATGTAGAAGGTAATGGATATAGAAAGATATCAGATATACTAAATTCTGAAGGAATCCTAACTCCATCACAATATAAGAAAATACAAGATGGAAATAAGCGCCCAGTAGCAAAATACTGGACTCCAGTCCATGTATCTAGAATTATCAATGACGATGTATATGTGGGAACGCTACGTTGCGGTAAAACGAAGAAAAAGAAAATTAAAGGTCAATCTATTAGGGTTCCAAAGGAAGAACATATTGTATATGAAGATCATCATGAAGGCATAATTTCAAAGGAAGACTTTAAGCTAGCTCAGGCTATTGCTAAAAGAAGAGATCAAAGAAAAATTAGAGCAGGCTCTCATGGAATAAATTTGTACTCTGGCTTTTTATTTTGTGGAGATTGTGGTAAATATATGGTAATGCGAAGGAGAAAACATAGGTCAGATTCCTATATATGTGGAACTTATCATGGTATGGGTTCAAAATATTGTACATCTCACCATATTAAAGAAGAAGATATTAATAATATACTTTTGAATAATTTACAAGAGCATATGGAGTGTATAGAAGTAAATTTTGAAAAAATACAAGATAATATAGAAAGGGCAAAAAAAAGTAAGAACAATTATGACAAAATTATTAGAAATTTAAATAAAAGTGCTATAAATAAGAAAGAAGAAATAAAAAACTATGCAAGGCAAATGGCTAGGGGATTAGTTGATGAACAAATTCACAATGAATTAGTATGGGAAGCTAATCAAGAATTAAAAATAATCATAAATCAGATTGATGAAATGGAAAAATACAAAAGGTTAGCTTCAAAATCTCAAGAAGAAGTACTAAAGGCAATGGATGAGTTAAAGTCTATTGTAGAAAAAGGAGTTTTAACACGTAGAGATATTGAAGTACTACTAGACAAAATCATTGTATATCAACCAATAAAACCAACTAGAGGCTCTAAATCTGACATACAAGTTCATGTAAAATGGAATAGGTTTATTGGCACAATTTAGACATATACCCAGGAGGATGTGAAATTGGTCCTAGGCCTATAGACCTGCATTTGAAAGCTTTAAGACAATTGGGTGTAAAAATTAAAGAGGCACATGGATTTTTAGAATGTGAAGTGGTAAAATTAGATGGTACAGAGATACATTTAGATTACCCTAGTGTAGGAGCTACAGAAAATACCATGTTATTAGGAGTAATGGCAAATGGTACCACTAAGATACGAAATGCAGCAAAGGAACCAGAAATAGTTGAGTTGCAAACTTATTTGAACAAAATGGGTGCGAAAGTATCAGGAGCTGGAACTAGTGAAATTATTATTGAAGGTGTAAATAAGTTAAATAGAGTTGAGCATAAAATAATGGCAGATAGAATTGTGGCAGGAACTATGTTAGTGGCAGGGGCCATGACTGGTGGAGATATTCTTTTAAAAAATATAGTTATAGACCATATAAAACCAATCATATCTAAGTTAAAGGAATCAGGTTGTATTATAGAAGAAAAATCTGACTCTCTAAGACTTAAAACTAATAAAAGGATAAAAGCTATCGAAATGACTAAAACTTTACCTTATCCTGGTTTTCCAACGGATATGCAGGCACAATTTATGTCACTTATGGCTATTGCTAAGGGAACTAGTATAATTACAGAAACTGTATTTGAAAATCGTTTTAAGCATGTGGATGAACTTATGAGAATGGGAGCTAATATTAAAATAGATGGCAGAGTAGCTGTTATTCAAGGGGTATGTGAATTAACAGGAGCTAATGTTACTGCAAAGGATTTAAGAGGAGGAGCTGCTTTAGTTTTAGCAGGACTTGGTGCAGAAGGAATTACTATAGTAAATAATGTTAAGCATATAGATCGAGGTTATGATAGGATTGAAGAGATGCTAAAATCTCTAGGAGCAGAAGTCTATAGATTGAATTAAGAAGCAGCGTAAGCTGCTCTTAAACAAGTGAAAAAAATGGACAAGTAATGGGATGGTTATGATGAAAAAAAGCAGTGTGGGATTAAAAGTTAATAAAGAAAAGAAGTTGTTCATATTTACCATAATGATATTGATAACCATAGTTTCATTTATTATAGTATTTAAAACAGAGCTATTTAGTGTAAAGCATGTGGAAGTTTTAGGAATAGAAAAGGCAACAAAGGAAATTGTAGTAGAAGAGGCTGGAATTAATTTTGGAGGTCATATATTGAAAGAAGATTTGGAGAATATTAGGATGAATGTAGAGTATGACCCCTATGTTAAAAGTGCCCTAGTAGAACGAAAATTTCCTAACAAAATAGTCATAAAGATAGAAGAAAGAAAAGAAAAAGCTTTAATTAACTTTATGGATACATACTTAATAATTGATGAAGAAGGAGTAGTTCTAAGATCTAGCTTTAATAGTGAAGATTTAATTTTAATTAAAGGCATAGAATTTGACAATTTTGTTGAAGGAGAAAAATTATCAGTAAAGAATCAAAAGGAGTTTATATGTGCACTAAGGATGGTGGATGAAAGTGAGAAGAGCGGAATAAGTGTAGAAGAAATAAATATTAATGATTTAAATGATATTAGAATAAATATTAACAAAGATTTAGTATGCAAGTTAGGTTCTGGTGAAGGGTTAGAAAGAAAACTAAATACCTTAAGGAAGATTTTAAAGGATTTAGAGAAGAAAGATATAGTAAGGGGTATTGTAGATATGAGCCATAATGGCTATCCTACCTATAGACCTATAGAATAGGAGGGATAAAATGAACCAAATGAAGGCTAGAATCTCTATTGGAATAATATGTATGATTTTAGGGTTAGTTTTAGCATTGCAGTTTAGGTCAGTACAAAATAATTATCTTCAAGGAATTGGATCCGCTCAAAAGGCTCAAGATTTGGCTGTGGAACTTAAAAAAGTTAGAAGGGAAAAGGACGCTTTAAAGAGTGAGATAAATTCTTTAGAAGGTAAGATAAAAGAAATAGAGGAATCAGAGGCTAAAGAGGACGTTCTTGTAAGAAATATTAGAAATGAATTAGAAAAGTATAAAATGATTTCTGGACTTAAAAGGGTGAAAGGCCCAGGCGTAGTTGTGGTTATAGATGACCCTCCAATAGATCCTCAATTTCCTACTGATGTTAGTATTATAATGTATAATTATGACTTATTATTAAGTTTAATAAATAAACTAAACGACGCAGGAGCAGAGGCCATATCCATAAATGAACAAAGGGTTGTATCCAAAACAGAAATAAATTTAGCCGGAAGTAATGTTAATATTAACTCTGTACCAACGGCCCCTCCCTTTGTAGTTAAGGCAATTGGCAATCCAGATACTTTAGCTTCTACTTTAAATATCAGATTTGGTATAGTAGAACAAATGAGAAGTGAACGATATAATTTAAGGGTAACCGTTGAGAAAAAGAAGGAAGTACTAATTCCTAGATATAACGAAGTAATTAAATTTAGATATGCAAAGCCTGTGGAAGAAGAACAATAATAGAGGTGAACTCATGAATAGTAAAAAAGGTAAGTGGGTTATATTGTTTTTTTGCTTAATACTAGGAATAACTATTTCTTTAGAACTTAAAAATGTGAAGGATAGATATTTGTACGCACCTTTGAAGGAAATACATGATTATAAAATTACCCTTGAAAGTGAAAAACAAGAAATAAAGAAAATTAAAGAAGTTATAAAAGAAATGAATAAAAAGATACTTGCCTATGAAAAAATCAAAGAGGATGATGGTAAATTAAAATACGAAATGCTTGATGAACTAAAAAACCAAAGGGCTATGGCTGGATTTAGTGAATTAGAGGGACCAGGAATAATACTAACTGTAGATGATAGTGACAGAGAATTATTTGAAGGAGAAGATCCTAATAATGTAATAGTTCATGATGCTGATGTACTAAACTTGGTAAATGACTTAAAAGTAGCAGGAGCAGAGGCCATATCCATAAATGGACAAAGGATAATAAATACTACAGAATTAGTATGTGCTGGCCATAGTATAAGAATAAATAATCAATTTTTTGCTCAGCCCTTTGTAATAAAAGCCATAGGAGAGCCTAAAACCTTAGAGGCATCCTTAATAGCACCTACTACATATGGAGCATTACTTAAGGAATTTGGACTATATATTGAGGTTAATACCTCTTCTCACATTAATATACCTGCTTATGATGAAGGTGTTAATGTGAAATACATGAAAGTTATAAAAGAAGGTGAGTAAATGTATATTGCCATAATAGGATTAATAATAGGTATTGTATTAGGATTTTATTTACCAATTACCTATCCAACATCTTATTCTTTGTACATGTCCGTAGCCATATTAGCAGCACTAGATTCCGTATTTGGTGGAGTAAGGGCATATGTTCAAGAAAAATTTGAAACATTTATATTCATAACAGGTTTTTTTGGTAATGCCATTTTGGCAGGATTATTAGCATACATAGGAGATAAATTAGGAGTGCCCCTATACTATGCAGCCATATTTACTTTTGGTGGTAGATTATTCCAGAACTTCGCCATTTTAAGGAGATTGATGATAGAAAAAATTAGAGAAAAATAATATTTTTTTCTCATAAAAAAAGGGAATTTAAAAGAAATGTTGAATTTACTATAGTAGCCTAGTTATAGTATTTGAAAAAATAGTGTTTATTTAAAATAGAATTAAACTATGCTCCAAACATGATAACATATTTAAGATGTTCATAGCTAAAAGAGGAGGTAATTTCATGTTAGAATTTGATGTGGATATGGAACAATTTGCACAGATTAAAGTTGTTGGAGTCGGCGGCGGGGGAAATAATGCTGTTAATAGAATGATTGAATCACAACTAAAGGGAGTGCAGTTTATTGCTGTAAATACAGATAAGCAAGCGCTGTTTACTTCAAGAGCAGAATATAAAATTCAAATAGGAGATAAGCTTACTAAAGGATTAGGAGCTGGAGCCAATCCTGATATTGGAAGGAAAGCCGCTGAAGAAAGTAAGGAAGATATATATCAAGCCCTACAAGGTGCTGACATGGTTTTTGTAACTGCAGGTATGGGTGGAGGTACAGGAACGGGAGCAGCTCCTGTAGTAGCTCAAATAGCAAAGGAAATGGGTATATTAACTGTAGGAGTTGTAACTAAGCCATTTACATTTGAAGGTAAAAAAAGAATGCAACATGCGGAAAAGGGAATAAAGGATTTAAGGGATAAGGTGGACACTTTAGTAACTATTCCTAATGATAGATTATTACAGGTAGCAGAAAAGAAAACATCCATAATGGATGCATTTAAAATTGCAGATGATGTGCTAAAACAAGGTGTACAAGGTATATCAGACTTAATAGCAGTACCTGGTCTTGTAAACTTGGACTTTGCAGATGTTAAGACTATCATGTTTGAACAAGGTTTAGCGCACATGGGAGTTGGAAGAGTTAGCGGAGAAAATAGAGCAGTTGAGGCAGCTAAACAAGCTATTCAAAGTCCTCTTTTAGAAACTTCAATTCAAGGTGCTAAGGGCGTACTTTTAAATATTACAGGTGGAGGAAACTTAGGATTATTTGAAGTTAATGAAGCAGCTGAATTAGTTTCGCAAGCGGCAGATCCAGATGCAAATATTATATTTGGTGCTGTAATAGATGAAAGTTTAAAGGATGAGCTTATAATTACTGTTATTGCTACTGGATTTGATAATGATAAAACTCCAATTCCTAAAGCTTCTATTTTACCAAAGGAAGAAAGTAAGGATGAAGGCCCTGTTGAGACCAAGACTGAGGAAAGTCAAGGGGAAGATAACTTGGACATACCTACTTTTTTAAGGAGAAGAAGGTAATTTAATTTACAACAAAACATAAATACAATTTAGAGTATATGAAAAGAAAAAGACAATATTATCACAATAAAAAAGTAACTAAAACTTAAAGTTTTAGTTACTTTTTTATTGTCGTAATATAACAGATTATAGAGGGAAATAACCCTTTTTCGACTTCATAGAATGACAAGGTTTTAAAAAAAAATAATATATAATATACATATCCTAAGGGACATGGGAATATTTTTTAAGAAGAGATTATGCTAAACGGGGGAGTAAGTATGTATGAAGTATATGCTGAGTATCTTTTTTTAGAAAATTTACTTATGAATTGGATGATATTACATTTAACAGCACATTTTAGCAAATTTGAAGTGAAAAAATATAAAATATGGGTTGGAGCAATAGTTGGTGCCTTATATGCCTTTGTATTTTTCTTTCCGTCACTTAGTTTTATGTACTCAATGATAATGAAAATAGCTATGTCCATATTAATAGTTGTTCTTACTTTCATGCCATATAAGTTTATTGACTTTTTTAAGCTGGTGGGTATTTTTTACTTAATATCCTTTATGTTTGGAGGGGCAGCCTTTGCATTATTCTATTTTACTGGATTTGAAGGTATAGTCAGTAATGGTATATTCTATATTGGAAATTTCACAACAAAATTATTAATATACTCGGGTATTGTGTCATATATACTAATCAGATTTTGCTGGGAGTATGTGCAAGAAAAAATTTCTAGGGAAAAACTATACATTCCAGTTTCAATAGAAGTGGAAAATAATAAAAGCACAGTAAAGGCATTGGTGGATACAGGAAATTCATTAGAAGATCCATTATCTAAATATCCTGTGATGGTAGCAGAGTATAGTGCCATAAAGGAGCTAATTCCAAATGACATTAAGGATATGTTGGCTAGTGACAATATTACCTATGATTTATTCTTAAAAATAGGCAATGAGTCTAATTGGAACAGCAGAATTAGGGTTATTCCATTTAATTCATTGGGAAAGGAAAATGGTATGCTAATAGGATTTAGGCCAGATATGGTGAATGTGGAAGATAAGAAGCATATTAAAAATATCATAGTAGGAATATATACTAAGAGACTATCTAAAAATGGAGATTATAGTGCTTTACTACATCCAAATATTCTTAAGTAAATTTACATCAAATGGGAGGCGATAAAGTGTTTGAAATATTATCTAACATAAAAAAATCATATAAAAGGTTTATGATTAATATTAAGATTAAACTGGGAATATTTCAGATAAAAGACGTTTTTTATATTGGGGGAAGTGAAGCTCTTCCTCCGCCCCTAAAACCTCAAGAAGAAATGGAATTATTATCTAAACTTGATACGGATAGTAACTATGTGAGGACCGTTTTGATTGAGAGAAATTTAAGGCTGGTAGTATACATAGCTAGAAAATTTGAAAATACGGGTATAGGAGTAGAGGATTTAATTTCAATAGGAACAATAGGTCTTATAAAGGCTGTTAATACTTTTGATCCCCAGAAGAAAATTAAATTGGCTACCTATGCTTCAAGGTGTATCGAAAATGAAATATTAATGTATTTGAGAAGAAATAGTAAGGCAAAGGCGGAAATATCCTTTGATGAACCCTTAAATATCGATTGGGATGGTAATGAATTATTGTTATCAGATATATTAGGAACGGAAAATGATATAATATATAAATTTTTAGAGGAAGAAGTAGATAAAGAACTACTAGATTTGGCTTTAACAAAGTTATCTAGCAGGGAGAAAAAAATAATGGAACTTAGATTTGGACTTAGAAATGGACAGGAAAAAACTCAAAAGGAAGTGGCAGACTTATTAGGAATTTCCCAATCCTACATATCTAGATTAGAAAAGAGAATAATATTTAGACTACAAAAGGAGATAAAAAAGATAACCTAATAGGAAAAAACAATAGGTAGGATAGATTCCTACCTATTTTCTATTTTTTGGATATAGGAAAGTGTATAAACCTAAAATTAAGAGGCAATAATTTTATTAAGTAAGGGGGCAATAAAAGGTAGAAGCGGAGGAATAAGTAATGCATATAAACAAAGTAGAAATTTGTGGTGTTAATACGTCTAAGCTTCCTGTGCTTACAAATAATGAGATGAAAAAATTATTTGGAAGAATTCACGCCGGAGATTTATCAGCTAGAGAAGAGTTTATAAGGGGAAATTTAAGACTAGTTTTAAGTGTAATACAGAGATTTAATAACAGAGGTGAGCATGTGGATGACTTATTTCAAGTTGGATGTATAGGGTTAATAAAGGCAATTGACAATTTTGATTTAAGTCACAATGTGAGATTTTCCACTTATGCAGTTCCCATGATAATAGGAGAAATAAGAAGATATTTAAGAGATAATAATTCCATACGAGTAAGTAGATCACTTAGGGATACTGCATATAAAGCCCTTCAAGTTAGGGATCAATTGATAAATAAAAATTCTAAGGAACCTACAGTAGGAGAAATAGCAAAGGTATTAGACATGCAAAGGGAAGATGTGGTATTTGCCCTAGATGCAATCCAAGACCCCATATCTTTATTTGAACCTATATATCATGACAGTGGAGATGCCATATTTGTTATGGATCAAGTGAGTGATGAAAAAAGTGAGGATGAAATTTGGTTAGAAGGTATAGCCCTAAGGGAAGCCCTTAGAAAACTAAATAATAGGGAGAAGCACATTCTAACATTAAGATTCTTTGAAGGAAGAACTCAGATGGAGGTTGCAGATGAAATAGGCATATCTCAAGCTCAAGTTTCAAGATTAGAAAAAACTGCCTTAAAGCATATGAAGAAATACATATAAATTAAAGGGAAAGCATTATGCTTTCCCTTTAATTTATAAATGGAGTAATTTAATTTAAAGAGAAATAATATACTATTAATAATCAGTATTTCAATATGTATATAACATGGGGTATATGGCTTTGAGTTTAGGAGGGATAAAAGATGATAAGTACAGCTGAATTGAGAGAAAAGGAAATAATAAACATGTCAGATGGGAAAAAATTGGGATTCATATCAGATATAGAAATAAACTTAGAAAAGGGAAGGGTAGTATCTGTTGTAGTTCCCACTGAAGGTAAATTTTTAGGCATATTTGGTAAATACAACGAATATGTCATACCTTGGAGAGAAATAAATAAAATTGGAGTAGATGTGGTATTAGTCAATTCTAAGAATGTGGTGGAAACTAATATGAATAATGAGGAAGAATATGAAGAAATACCTGTAGAAAAGGAGATTTTTATCAAAAAAGAAGGAAATATATAGACATGAGGGAAAAGAAATATTATAATTTGAGTAAAAGTAGATAAAATAGGGGGTGTGCATGTGAACTGCCCGTTTTGTGAGTGTTTTGATACGAAGGTTGTAGATTCACGACCTACTGAAGAAGGACAAGTAATAAGGCGTAGACGAGAATGCAACAAATGTAAGAAGAGATTTACTACATATGAAAAAATAGAAGAGATTCCTTTAATAATAATTAAAAAAGATGGAAATAGGGAAGCTTATAATAGAAATAAAGTATTAAATGGTATAATAAGAGCCTGTGAGAAAAGGCCCGTATCTTTAAAGCATATTGAAAAAATAGTAGACAATATAGAAAGAAATCTTCATAATTCAATGGAAAAGGAAATAAAAAGCACATATGTAGGAGAACTTGTAATGAATGCTTTAAAGGAAATAGATGAAGTTGCTTATGTGAGATTTGCATCTGTATATAGACAATTTAGAGATATTAATACTTTTATGGAAGAATTAAAAAAGATGTTAGATGAAAAATAAAATCATAAATATATATAAATAATAGGAAGTTATATAACTTCCTATTATTTATATATATTTTAGTAGGGAGTTGATTTAGGTGTCTTTTGTATTAAAGGAAAGTATCAAAGGTACAAAATATTATGTCATAGATGAATTTAATAAGACGAAGATGGTAAAGACTTGTTTTACTACAAGGATAGGTGGAGTTAGTAATGGTGAATTTTCAACTTTAAATATGGGAACTAAGACTAGTGATAAAAAAGAAAATATAATTAAAAACTATGAAATTCTATGTGATGCACTAGGTACAAGTATAGAGAACTTAGTATTATCTGATCAGGTACATGGGGATAAAATTAAAATAGTACATATGGATGATAGGGGAAAAGGCCTTTTGTGTGAAAATCCTATTAAGGAGATTGATGGATTAATAACTTCACAAAAGGGAGTATGTTTAGTGACCCAATATGCAGATTGTGTTCCCATATATATATTAGATAAGAAAAATAAAGTAATAGCATTAGTCCACTCGGGATGGCGTGGAACTGTGAAAAAAATAAGTAAAAGGGCCATTGAAATTATGAAAGATGTGTATAATACAAATCCCATAGATTGTTTAGGGGCAATAGGTCCGTCCATAGGTCTTTGTTGTTACGAGGTAGATAAAGGGGTTATAGGTGAGTTTGAAAAGAATTTTAATAATATAGAAGATTTTGTGAAAAATAAGAAAAGTGGAAAATATAATCTAGATCTGTGGGAAGCAAATAAAAGTATATTAAAAGATATAGGTTTTAAGGAAGAAAATATTATAGTGAGCCATGTGTGTACCATGTGTAATGAAGAACTATTTTCATATAGAAGGGATAAGGGAAACACGGGAAGAATGGTAGCAATGATAGAGTTACTGTGAAGGGAGATACAAAATGAAGAAGATATTAGTAGTAGATGATGAGGAATACATACGTGAGCTTATTGAATTTAATTTAAAAAATGACGGTTATGAGGTAATTACTAGTGAAGATGGATACATGGCCATAAAGGTGGCCAAAGAAGAAAAACCAGATCTAATATTACTCGACTTAATGTTACCTAAATTAAACGGATTTGAAGTTTGTAAGGAAATTAGAGTTAATGAGGAAATAGGATCTACACCTATAATAATGCTTACAGCTAAAAATGATGAAGGGAATAAAATTGAAGGATTAGACGCAGGGGCAGATGATTATGTGACAAAACCTTTTAGTGTGAAGGAGTTATTGGCTAGAGTGAGGGCTGTTTTAAGGAGATATGATAAAAATCATAAAAAGAACAATGAAATAGTAATGAAGGATTTAATCATAAATTTAGATAGTTATGAAGTAAGAAGAAATGAGAAAAAAATAGATCTTACTAATAAGGAATTTGAATTATTAAAAGTGCTAATTGAAAATAGAGGAAAGGTTCTTACTAGGAATTTTTTATTAGACCATGTATGGGGATATGATTATTTTGGAGATTCTAGAACTGTAGATGTTCATATAAGATATTTAAGAAAAAAAATAGAAGACACTAATAATGAATTTATAGAAACGGTAAGAGGAGCAGGATACATATTAAGATAGGGTGATTTAATGAAGAAAAAGATATTTGTAGTATATGGTACACTCATGATAATAGGAATTATGCTTACAGGTTTTTTGGCCTTTAGCTTAATTAAAACTAATTATACTATGAAAATCGAAGAGCAATTAATAAGTAATGGAGAACTAATTAATAGTTTTATAGGGGAAAAATTAGAAAATAGTTCTACAAAATATTTGGATTTTGACTCATATGCCATGGAATATGCCATGAAGTCAAAATTAAGAGTAACTTTTATAGATAAAAATGGAATAGTTATGGGTGATTCGGAGGTTAGTGAAGACCTATTAGATCTTATGGAAAATCATATGTATAGGGCAGAAGTAAAAAAAGCTCTAAAGGGTTATATAGGAAAGGATATAAGAACTAGTAGCACTACGGATGTGGAATATATTTATGTGGCAATTCCTTTAAAAGTTAATAATGAAATATATGGTGTAACTCGAGTAGCATTTCCCTTTACAGAAATGAGAAAGATTAATCTTACCTTACTAAAATATATATTTTTATCTGTTATATGTGGAATTTTTTTAAGTCTAATAATTGGATACAGATATGTGGACAATGCTACTAAACCCATAAAGGAAATAACAGAAATATCAAGGAAGATTGCCAAGGAAAACTATAAAGGAAAAGTGGAAGTTAGTGGAGAAGATGAGATTAGAATTTTAGCAGAAAATTTTAATATAATGGTGGAAAAATTAAATAACACCATAAAGGAAACTCGGGATAAAAATATTAAACTAAAATCCACATTAAGTAGTATGAAGGCTGGTATATTTGCTGTTGATAAGGAATTAAACGTAATACTTGTAAATCATGGGGCGAAGGAACTACTAAATATAGACGAGGTAAATGTTTATAAAAGGCATATGGATGAAGTAATACATAATGAAGAATTAAAGGTACTGTTAAAAGAGTTATTAATCAAGGGAGAAAGTATAGAAAAGAAGGTAGAAGTAAAGTTATTAGAAAAAAGAATTTTAAAGATTTATACAAATCCAATAAAATTAGACCTGGATCCCAATAGGATATTAGGAGTAATGGCCCTTATTGAAGATATAACGGAAATTACAAGATTAGAAAATATGAGAAGTCAATTTGTGGCCAATGTTACCCATGAACTAAAGACTCCCCTCACATCCATAAGTGGGTTTATAGAAACCTTAAAATCTGGAGCTATTGACAATAAAAATGTGAGAAATAGATTTTTAGATATTATAGAGGTAGAAACGGAGAGATTAAATAGGCTCATAGACGATATACTTACCTTGTCTGATATAGAAAATAGAAGTTCAAATACTAGAAAAGAAGAAATAAATGTAAAGTCCAGTGTGGAAGAAGTATTTTTCTTAATGAAGAGAATTGGTGAACAAAAGAATGTGGAGTGTGACCTTGAAATATCATCTTCCATATCTTCCATATATGGAAATAGAGATTGGTTTAAACAAATGTTAATAAATTTAATTGATAATGGAATAAAATATACTAATGAAAATGGGAAGTTATATATAAAGGTCTATGAAAAATATAATAAAATAATCATATCCATTAAGGATACAGGAATAGGAATACCTAAAGAGGATATTCCAAGACTTTTTGAAAGATTTTATAGGGTTGATAAGGCTAGAAGTAGAAAAGTTGGTGGAACGGGTCTAGGCTTAGCCATAGTAAAGCATATAGTTTTATCCTTTAAAGGAGTTATCTCTGTTAATAGTATAGTAGGAGAGGGCTCAGAATTCCTTATTAAATTACCCACAAGAAAGATGCTTAAGTAACTTTAAGCATCTTTTTTCATTAAAAATTTTAAAATGTAAATACTAAATAGAAGAAATAGGAGATTTAGTAAGGAGATGATCGTATGCAGGATTTTATTATATCCATGTTACCTTCCTTTATGATGGGGATTTTAGCTAGAATATATATGATAAGAATAGACCAGAGGCAATATCCTAGTTATCCTCAAGGGTTAATATCCCATTTTACTCTAGGGATTATAGCAGCTTTTTTAGGAGCTGTAGCATTACCTGCACTGGTGGAAAAAGAGTTTGGTGCTGTAACATTTTTGGCAGTGGCAGCTCAACAATTTAGGGATGTGAGAAGTATGGAGAGGGAGAGTTTAGACAATATAGAGCCTACTGAATTAGTTCAAAGGGGTACAGCATACATAGAAGATATAGCCAAGGCCTTTGAAGCTAGGAACTATATGGTCATATTAACTTCCTTATCAACTAGTTTAACCATATATTGTGTAAGGATTATTTATACTAATGTGTATGTGGAGGTTATTTCAGGCATAGGTGTAGGAACAATAGTTATGTTGTTTTTAAAATTTATATTAATGAGACAATCCATAAGACAAATAGGAGAAGTAAAAAGTGCTAAAATGGTATTTGATGGACCCATATTATTAGTAAATGATGTGATCATAACAAATGTGGGCCTAGATGCCACAAAGGAATTTTATTTAAAGTATGGACTAGCAGCAGAGATAATTCCAAGGGATGAAAATGCCATTGAAACTTTGGCAAATGTGGGACAAGGCCAAACTATACTTCATAATATATATGTACAGCTTGGCATTAAAAGGGATTCGGACGATGTGGAGTACATTCCCTTTGCTAAAAGAAATTTAGAAACGGGAACCATGATAATCATATGCATACCACTAATCAAAGATGAAAATCTTCTTTTAGAGAGTATAAAAGGAACACCTGTTTTAGAAACTGCTAAAAGAAAGACCTTAGATAAAAATAGTTTAAAAAAAAGTTTTAGGAGGAATTAAAATTGGATATAGGTATAAAAGATTCCATAGTTGCCATAATTACTACAGACAGAAATTCTATTTCTAATTATTGCTCTGTTCCCATATTTTATGCAGATACGAAGGAAGAAAAGGAAAGGTTAGCTGTAAATTTATCTAAGATTACCATGTCTGCAATTCACGATCTGGAAAATGGTTGTTTTGTCCTAGTAAGACATTAAATACTTGACTAACACAAGATTTCCAATTATAGTGTATATATGTTTTTTTTATGATATAATTTTTAAGGTAAATTTATTTGATAAAGGGTGTACTCAATAATGGAAGTAAATGTAGAAAAATTTAAGAATATAATATTAGATGTACAAAAGGATAGTATTGGAGAAGAATTAGGAATAGAACCAGGGGATATATTATTAAAGGTGAATAATATAGAAATAAAAGATATAATTGAATACATGTTTTTAATTTCTGACGAATATATAGAGATGGAAATTAAAAAGAGAAATGGTGAAATTGAAGTTTATAGTATAGAGAAGGATTATGATGAGGAAATGGGAATAATATTTGAAAATCCCATCATAGACAAAGCTAAGAGTTGTAAGAACAAATGTATTTTTTGTTTCATAGACCAATTACCGCCTAATATGAGAAAGACATTGTATTTTAAGGATGATGATTCTCGATTATCTTTTTTACAGGGAAACTTCATAACCCTTACTAATATGAGTGATGAAGATATGGAGAAGATAATAAAATATAGAATTAGCCCTATAAACGTATCTATACATACAACAAATCCAGATTTAAGGATGGAAATGTTAAATAATAATACGGCTTGTAATCTACATGAGAGACTAGAAAAATTAGCAGAAGCTCACATTAATATAAATGGACAAATAGTTTTATGTCCTAATGTGAATGATAAAGAAAATTTAGATAGAACTATCAAAGATTTATACAAACTTTATCCCAGTGTAAAAAGCGTTGCCATAGTCCCTGTAGGTATTACTAAATATAGGGAAAATCTTTATCCATTAAAAATATTTAATAGGGAAAGTGCAAGGGAAACTATTGAACAAATTAAAAGATGGCAAGGTAAATTTTTAGAGGAAAAGGGTATTAGATTTGTCCATCTATCAGATGAATTTTATATTATGGCAAATGAAGACTTTCCGTCATATGACGAGTATGAAGGTTTTCCTCAAATAGAAAATGGTGTAGGACTCATGGTTAAATTAAAGGGTGAATTTGAAAAGTATCTAGACTCCCTAGATGGTAATAGGAATAATAAGACCATCAGCGTTGCTACGGGCAGATCTGCTAAAAAATTCATAGATAATTTAGCTAGAAACCTGAGTAAAAAATATCCTAATATTAATATAAATGTATATGAAATTAAGAATAATTTCTTTGGAGAGACTATAACGGTAGCAGGCCTCATAACTGCCACCGATATAATAGATCAGCTAAAGGATAAAAGATTAGGAGAAAGGCTTTTAATAACAGAGAGTATGCTAAGGGCTGATACAAATGTATTTTTAGATGATTTAACCATAGATGATGTGGAAAAATCATTAAAGGTGAAAATTCAAGTAACAAAAAATAATGGAAAAGACTTTATAGAAAATATAATAAATTAAAGTTTGTGGAGGTGCAGAAGGTGGCAAAACCAGTTGTGGCAATTGTTGGAAGACCAAATGTAGGAAAATCTACTTTCTTCAATAGAATAGCAGGAAAGAGAATATCCATAGTAGAAGATACTCCTGGAGTAACTAGAGACAGAATATATGCAGATGCTGAATGGCTAAATCATAAATTCACCTTAATAGATACGGGTGGAATGGAACCTGACTCTAAGGATATAATATTATCTCAAATGAGAAATCAGGTCTACATGGCCCTAGACACGGCAGATGTAATCGTATTTATAGTAGATGGAAGAACAGGTTTAGTAGCTCAAGATGAAGAAGTGGCTAATATTTTAAGAAGAACGGGTAAGCCTGTAATATTAGTTGTTAATAAAGTTGATAATAATAATTTACCAGATTCCTTCTATGATTTTTATCAATTAGGAATGGGAGAACCCTTTGCAATTTCATCTACTAATGCCCTAGGGTTAGGAGATCTATTAGATGAAGTAGTGGCTAATTTTCCAAAGGACAAGGATTTCGATTATGATGATGATCAAATAAAGGTGGCTGTTATAGGAAAACCTAACGCTGGAAAATCTTCTATAATAAATAAAATATTGGGAAAAGAGCGAGTTATAGTTAGTAATATAGCAGGAACTACTAGGGACGCCATAGATACCCCATTTACCCATGGTGAAGACGAATATGTATTAATAGATACGGCTGGAATAAGAAGAAAGAGTAGGGTAGATGAGAATATAGAAAAATATAGCGTTATAAGGGCACTAAATGCCATTGAAAGAGCCGACGTATGCTTAACTATGATAGATGCTACTGAAGGGATAACAGAGCAGGATAAGAAGGTTGCAGGGTATGCCCATGAAGAAGGTAAGGGAAGCATCATAGTAGTTAATAAATGGGATTTAGTGGAAAAGGATACTTATACCATGGATCAATTTACTAAAATGATCAGAAATGAGCTAGCCTTTATGAGTTATGCACCAATAATATTTGTATCAGCTCTTACGGGGCAAAGGATAAATAAATTATTAGAATTAATTAAGTTTGTATCTAACCAACACAGTATGAGGGTACCAACGGGTAGATTAAATGACGTAATTAATGAGGCCATATTGTTAAATCAACCTCCTTCTGATAAGGGAAAGAGGTTAAAAATTTATTATGCAACTCAAGCCTCTGTTAGACCGCCTAAAATAGTAATATTTATAAATGACAAGGAAATTGCTCATTTTTCATATTCACGATATTTAGAAAACAAAATTAGGGAAGCCTTTGGATTTGAAGGAACACCTATTAGCATTTTATACAGGGAAAGAGAGGGCAAATACTAGGGGGAGTATTTATGAAAAAGATAAACGTTGGTGTAATTGGAGCAGGTAGCTGGGGCAGTGCCCTTGCCATATCCTTAGCTAAAAAGGGACATAGAGTAAATCTATGGGTAAGGCAAGAAGACTTATTTAATAAAATTAAAAAGAGTAGAGAAAATATAAAGTATCTGCCAGGTGTCCTATTTCCAGAAAATATTAAATTATATAATCACATAGATGACACTGTGAAGGATATGGATTTAATATTAGTTTCAGTATCATCTCAGGCCGTTAGAAATGTATTAGAATTATGTAAAGATAATATTAAGGAAGAAGCTGTAATAGTGAATGTGGCAAAGGGTCTAGAAAAGGGAACTTTACTTAGGATATCCCAAGTTGTAAAAGAGATTCTTCCTAAGAATAAGTACTGTGTTTTATCAGGACCATCCCATGCAGAGGAAGTGTCTAGGCATATGCCAACCACATTAGTTGCGGCTTCACATTCTAAAGAGTGTGCTGAATTTGTACAGGATGTATTTATTACTCCAAAATTAAGAGTATATACTAACCCCGATGTGGTAGGTGTAGAATTAGGAGGAGCTCTTAAAAATGTAATTGCCTTAGGAGCGGGTATATCAGATGGCCTTGGATATGGGGATAATGCAAAAGCAGCCCTTATGACTAGGGGAATCAGAGAAATTTCAAGATTAGGTCAAGTTATGGGAGCTAGTATAAGTACCTTTTCAGGACTTACTGGAATTGGAGATTTAATCGTAACTTGTACTAGTATGCATAGTAGAAATAGAAGATGTGGTATAAAACTAGGCCAAGGTATGGAAGTTAATGAAGCAGTAGAGTCTATAGGTATGGTAGTAGAAGGTATAACTACTACTAATGTGGCTTATGATTTATCTAAAAAGTATAATGTTGATATGCCTATCACAAGGGAAATATATAGAATATTAAATGAAAAAAGAGATGCAAAAGAAGCTGTAGTAAAACTAATGATGAGAAGTAAGACCCATGAAATTGAAGAGGTTGTAAATGATATTGTATGGAAAGAAAGATAGCTATTTAATAGCTGTCTTTTTTTTGAAAAAAGTTTGTAAAACCCCTCTTAAGGCATATTCAAAAAATAAATTAGTCATTTTACTGGTTATTTGAATTCTTTTCTTCGTTATGGAATCACTTACATATGGCTAATATGCTCGCTGACCATGCCTTGAAAACAATCCAAATTCCTCAGAAAATTGACTAGTTTATTTTTTTCATACACCTAAAAGTAATAATAAATTTTTTTAGACATATATATATACTGTTAGTATGTCTAATTTATATAGGGATTAATTACAATGGGAGGGGGAAAATAATGGAGAACTTTGATATATATAGAGACATTGCAGAAAGAACCCAAGGAGATATATATATAGGTGTAGTAGGTCCTGTAAGAACTGGAAAATCAACCTTCATAAAAAGATTTATGGACCTTATGGTTATACCTAATATTGAAAATGCCCATATGAGAGAGCGTGCAAAGGATGAGCTTCCTCAAAGTGGTGCAGGAAGAACTATAATGACTACTGAACCCAAATTCGTTCCTAACGAAGCTGTAGAACTTAACATAGATGAAAATGCTAATGTTAAAGTTAGGTTGGTTGATTGTGTAGGGTACTTAGTAGATGGTGCTATTGGATATGAAGAAGAGGGAAAACCTAGAATGGTAAAAACTCCATGGTATGATAAGGAGATTCCTTTTGCAGAGGCAGCAGAAATAGGAACTAAAAAGGTTATAACAGATCATTCCACTATAGGATTAGTAATATTAACTGATGGTACTGTTACTGATATTGATAGAAATAAATATATACAGGCAGAAAATAGAGTTATGGAAGAGTTAAGGGCACTAAATAAGCCTTTTGTCATAGTACTTAATTCGTTAAATCCCCATGGTGAGATGGCACTAGAACTAAAGGACCAATTAGAAGAAAAGTATAAAGTGCCAGTGGTGGTTGCAGATTGTGCTAATATGCATATGGAACATATTAATGAAATCCTTAAAAATGTATTATTTGAATTCCCTATTAGAGAAATAAATATATCACTTCCAGGATGGATGGATGGATTAGATTCAGATCATTGGCTTAAAAAGGATATTATGAACCTTGTAAGGGACTGGAGTAGCCATGTTAGAAATATTAATGATATTAAAAATAGCATGGATGGATTTAAAGATATTGATATAATATCAGAAGCTTTACTTAATGATATACAATTAGGTAAAGGAGTTACTAATATTAACATGAAGGCAAAAGAAGGAATGTTTTATTCTGTATTAGAAGAGATAACTGGACATAAAATTCATGGAGATCATGAACTATTAGGACTAATAACAGAATTTTCTAGGGCTAAAAGGGAATTTGACAGGGTAGAGACGGCCCTTAATGATGTACGTGAAACGGGTTATGGATTAGTTCCTCCAAGTTTGAAGGAGCTAGAACTACAGGAGCCTGAAATATTTAGGCATGGAAATAGATTTGGAGTTAAATTAAGGGCAAATGCCCCATCCCTTCACATTATTAGAGCTGACATTGCAACAGAAGTATCACCTATTGTGGGAACAGAGAAACAAAGTGAAGAACTAGTTAAATATCTATTAGATGAATTTGAATCGGATCCTACTAAAATATGGGAAACTAATATGTTTGGTAAATCATTACATGATATGGTAAAAGAGCAATTACAACATAAACTATATACCATGCCAGATGATGCCAGAAGTAAAATGCAAAAGACATTGCAAAAGATTATTAATGATGGTAATAATGGATTAATATGTATAATTCTTTAAGGATTGTAAAATAATAAATTTAGTGTTAATATGGTTATAGAAGAATTTACCTAAATGAGGTAGTATTAAGTTGTAGGTACTTTCATTTAATAAAAACTTAAAAAATAATATAATTCGGGGCGTATTTCAGTTTGGTAGAATACATGACTGGGGGTCATGTTGTCGCAGGTTCAAGTCCTGTCGCTCCGACCATTGGAATTTAAACAGATGGGTTTTTACTTATCTGTTTTTTTATTTTCTATTTTACCTATATGAAGTATGATTTTTTTGGCTTTTATGAAGGAAAATGGCGCTTCTATGAAGAAATAATACTAGTGTGAGAGGGGGAATGAAAGATTTCTAGGAAACGTAAAAAAAATAATAAATTTAAATATTTTATATTTGCAATATTTATTAGTTTTTCTATTTTAAAAGTATGGCCCTTAGTTTTTTACTCAAATGATACCATTGTGGCTCAATACGGAAATCTACAGGTGATTGATTCTGTGGATGGATATATTATAAGGGATGAAAAGATAATTAAAGCAAATTATGAAGGGGAAATTAAATATTTTGCAGAAGATGGACAAAAGGTTGAAAATGGATATAAAGTATTAGAAATTCAAAAGGACAAAGTTGAAGATGAGACCCGCAAGAAATTAGAAATTATTAATCAAAGAATAAATAACTTAGAAAACGAAAAATTTTTTAAGACTGATATAGATAAATTAAATAAGGAGATAAATAATATAATAGAGGAAATACAAGAGAATTCTAAAAATAATAATGTGGAAAAAGTAATAGAATTGAAAAAACAACTAAAAATAAAATTAGATAAGAAGAATATAATAGCAGGGGATAAAAGTTTTTACAATAAGAATATTGATATGTTAAAAAAGGAACAAGAACAGTTAAAGACTAGAATAGATAATGATATTCAAATAATGAAAAGTCCTGTATCTGGTCTCATAAGTTATTATAGTGATGGTTTAGAGGATATATTTACTATTAATAATATGGCGGCAATAGACTTAGAAAAGGTAAAAGATGTCAAATATCATCCAACGAATTTGAGAGAATCTAAAAATGCCATAATTAATCAACCCTTATATAAAGTTGTAAATAATACTACCTGGTATGTGGCTGTTGAGGTAGATAATAAACAAATTGAGAATTATAAAGAAGGAAGAAGGGTAAAAATAAAAATTTCTGATAGTCAAGTGGAAGGAAAAATATACAGAATCATAAAGAATGAGGACGAATTTATTGTAATAACTAAAATAAATCAATACATGGAAGAATTTTATAAAATTAGACAGGTTAAAGCTGAAATATCAGTAATTGATTATGAGGGTCTAAAGATTCCAAAGGATTCCCTGTTGAAAAAAGATGGCATAGTAGGTGTATATGTATTAGATATAAATAGATATGCCGTGTTTAAAGAGGTGAGTATAGTAGGCTATAATGACCATGATGATTTTGTAATAATAAAGAGCAATTTCTTTTACAAAAAAGAAAATGAAGAAATAAAGACGGTAAAAACTGTAAAATTATATGATGAAGTTGTAAGAAATGGAGATAGGATAAGAGAAGGGCAAATTATATACTAGTTATTTGAAGGAGGATATGTATGAGTATAAAAGAAAATATAGAACATATAAGAAGAGAAATAAAAGAAGTTTGTAATAGGGTAAATAGAGAGTATGATGAAGTGACTTTGATTGGAGTAACCAAAACTATTGATTGTGAAAGAATCAGACAAGCATTAGATGATAAAATTGACCATGTTGGTGAAAATAAAGTTCAAGAAATTATGAATAAGTATGAAGAAATTAAAGATGCGAAAATACATATGATAGGCCACTTGCAGACAAATAAAGTTAAATATATAATTGATAAGGTGTCTTTAATCCATTCTTTAGATAGGTTGAGCCTTGCAAAGGAAATTAATAAAAGGGCTAAACAACATGGCATAATTATGGATACATTAGTTCAGGTTAATGTGGCCAATGAGGATACAAAATTTGGATTAAAGGTGGAGGAAGTTGAAAGATTTTTAGAAGAAATAAGGGACATGGAAAATATAAGGGTATTAGGACTTATGACCATAGCCCCATATGAAGAGGACTCAGAAAATGTAAGAATATATTTTAAGGAGTTAAAAAATATATTTGAAGAACTGAAAAATAAAGATTATTCAAATGTGCATATGAAATATTTGTCTATGGGAATGACAAATGATTATAAAGTTGCAATCGAAGAAGGTACTAACTTTGTAAGAATAGGAACCGGAATTTTTGGAGAACGAAATTATTATAAATAAGGAGGACGAAAATGAGCGGTAAGTTTGTTGATAAGGTAAAATATTTCATGGGATTAGATGATTATGATGAGGATGAGGAAATGATGGAGAAGCCTATAGAGGTAGAAGAAGAGGTAAAGACTATAAATAACAATAAAAAAGTGCTAAATATTCATACTAACTCACAGATGAAAGTTATGGTATGTGAGCCAGTTGAATTTGAAGAATGTCCTAAAATAGTAGATAATTTGAAAAATAGAAAACCTGTAATAATAAACTTAGAAAAATTAGATAATGATTTGGCAAAAAAAATATTTGATTTTTTAAATGGTGCCGTATACGCAGTAGATGGTAATATTCAAAAGATTTCTAAGGGGATTTTCATATTAGCTCCTAACAATGTGGATATAGGTGGGAACATAAGTGAAGAATTTAAAAACAAAGGTATTTTCCCATGGCAAAAATAATGATTTGGTGGTGAAGAAATGTACATGTTAAAGGTATCAGTTAATTATTTTTTTAGAGTAATAGAGTATTTAGTTATTGCAAGGATACTATTATCTTGGATAAGCAATAATCCCTATGGAGGTGTTTATGGCTTTTTACAC
The DNA here is from genome assembly GCF_025210435.1 of Anaeromicrobium sp. Taxonomy (GTDB): domain Bacteria; phylum Bacillota; class Clostridia; order Peptostreptococcales; family Thermotaleaceae; genus Anaeromicrobium. The sequence goes on along the minus strand of NZ_JAOART010000013.1, from coordinate 17,729 downwards.
CAAGTAACAGAACCTATATTGGCACCATTTAGGGAACTATCCTATAGAATCGGTTTAGGTGGGGGAATGATAGACTTATCTCCTATTTTTGTCATATTATTTCTACAATTGGTAAATGGATTAATAAATAGCATATTATAGAAAGTGTGATAACTTGATAGATAGAGATAGACTTTTAAATCATATAAGAGATTCAGAAGATAGACAAACAATGACTAAAATATTAAATAAAGCACAAAAGAGTTTGAAAAATTACATTGTATGTGCAACGGAATTTTATAGTCCCTATGAAATAAACATGGCCATACCCATAATTGATCAAATTCATGATATAAGCTACTTTATATATGGAGCATATGAAAATGCAGAGAGAAAAATTATGATTTTTTATCCATCCATATTTGAACTTACGAAGGAAGATTACCCTATAGGAATAATAAAGATAGAGGGGAATTTCAACAAAAGTACCTTAAGTCATAGGGATTTTTTAGGAGCCATATTAGGTCTTGGATTAAAAAGAGGAAAAATTGGAGACATTTTAATAGGTGAGAAAGAGACTTTAGTAATTGGATATAAGGAAATTAATGAGTTTATAAGGTTGAATTTAACAAAGATAGGAAGAAATAATATATCCATAGAACCTGTGGATTTGGATTATAAAATAGAAATAGAAGATAAATATAAGATGGTCACTTCTACTGTGGCCTCTTTAAGATTAGATAGTGTGGTGGCTACAGGATTTTCCATATCCAGAGGCATAGCTACTAAATTAATTAAAGGTGATAAGGTGAAGGTGAATTGGAAACTACAACCTCAGCCTTCAACACTAGTTTGTTCTGGTGATGTGATTTCTGTAAGAGGAAAGGGTAGAATCGAAGTTTTTCACGTGGGTGGAAAAACTAAAAAAGGTAGATATAAAGTCCAAATTAAGAAAATGATTTAGGGAGAGGATTTAATGATAACGCCACTAGATATACAAAATAAAGAATTTAGAAAGTCTATGAGGGGATATAAAGAAAGTGAAGTAGATGAATTTTTAGATGAAATCATTAATGACTATGAAAAATTATACAAAGAAAACAAAGAATTAAATGATAAAATTGAAATGGTACAAGAACAAATTAAAAAGTATGAAACCATAGAAAATACCTTAAGAGATACTTTGGTAGTAGCTCAAAGCACTGCAGAAGATATTGGATCTAATGCAAGAAAACAAGCAGAAATCATAGTACAAGAAGCAGAAGCCAGGGCTAAGGAAATAATAGGTGAAGCTAATAAGGAAGTTTTAAATATAAACAAGGAATATGAGCAAGCAAAGCAACAACTAAACATATTTAAAACTAGATTTAAGACCCTACTTGAATCTCAATTAGAAACTATGGAAAAAATAAGTGAAGAAATATAATAGGAGGCATAAGATGAAGAAGTTTGGAATTATAGGAGCAATGGATGAAGAAACAATTATAATCAAGGAAAAAATGGAAGTGAAAAATACCACTGACATGGCAGGTATGACCTTCCATGAAGGGACATTTTGTGGTAAAGATGTAGTTTTAGTAAGATGTGGTATCGGTAAGGTTAATGCAGCCATTTGCACTCAAATATTAATTAGCAAATTTCAAGTAGATACTATAATAAATACAGGAGTAGCAGGGGCTGTAGACTCCGAACTAAATATTGGAGATGTGGTAATATCTAATGATGTATTAGAACATGATTTTGATGTTACTAACTTTGGTGGATATAAGCTAGGACAAATTCCTAGAATGGATAAATGGATATTTGAAGCTGATGAAAGACTCATAGAAGCAGCTACTAAAGCTAGAGATGACATGGAGTATAATACAAAGGTAGGAAGGGTTTTATCAGGAGATGTCTTTGTGGCATGTAAAGATAAAAAGGCCTTTTTATGGAATGAATTTGAGGGTCTTTGTACAGAAATGGAAGGGGCTTCAATAGGTCATACATGTCATGTGAATAATGTACCATTTTTAGTAATAAGATCAATCTCAGATAAGGCAAATGGTGAGGCTACAGACAATTTTGGCGAATTTGTAAACAATGCAGCTAAAAATTCTATGAAAATGTTAGAGGGAATATTAAATTCATTATAGAAACAGAAAGAGTATGGCAAATGCCATGCTTTTTGTTTTTTCAGTGTGTTAACACACTGGAACTATATTGACATTATATAGCAAAATGATATAATGGATTTGGTAACAATGGAATAATATGTAACAAATAAAATTTAAAATGATGTAACGTTTAGGGAAAAGGGTGAAAAGCCCTTACTGTAGTCGTAACTGTATGCGAGGATGAAAATCAAAATATGCCACTGTCAAATAGATGGGAAGGCTTGATTTAAAGGTGATTCGTGAGTCAGGAGACCTAATGTTACATTCTTCCTAAATCCTTCGGCTTAAAGGAGAAGAAGATATATGATAATTAAGTATATAAGCACGTTAAATAAATGTTTGTATAATTCTAGACATATAATCCTCTTCCTAGTCGGAAGGGGATTTTTTACTTACGCAGTATTCATAAGAAGGGGGTATGGAATTTGAAAAAAATGAAGAAATTATCTTTTTTACTTGTTGTTATGTTAATTGTGTCTTTCATGTCAGGATGGAGCAATACAGGAAAAAGAGTTATAAGTAACATAAAAGATACAAATAAGACTACAGAAAAGTCAGAAGGAACAAAGGAACAATCAAAATCAGATGTTGTGGTAATTGATGGGGTTACATATGAGGGATATAAAGGACCTGTTCAAGGAGAAATTAAATACAAAGAAGGTAGACCAGCAGATGAAAATTCTAAATGTCGTAGAGCTTCAGGAGATATAGAAAGTCCCTATCAGGTGGATTTAGTGGTTACTACAAATTATGGAAATAAAAGATTATATGGAAAAAATGTAGGCCTTGTAAAAGATGAAGTAGGAATGGAAGTTTTGTTTAGAAATTTAGATATTCAAACTGCTTATGGAGGAGGATTTGTAAACTCTATTAACGGAATAGAGTCTAAATACACTTTCTTTACTGGTAAGGACAGAAAAAAGGAAGATTGGTTCTATTGGGTAAATGGAATTATGGCACCAATAGGAGTTGCAGAGTATAGACCTGAGCCTGGTGATGTGATTTGGTGGGATTATCATAATTGGAGCTATACCATGTTTGCACCAGCTGTAATAGGATCATATCCACAGCCCTTCAAAAGTGGTTTTTTTGGTAAAAACCCAGGAACTGTAATTATGTATACAGATAAATATAAAGCAGAAGCTGAAAAATTAAAGGAAAGCTTAATTAAAAAAGGCGTTAAGCAAGTAGATGTAGCAAGATATAATCCAACTGTTTTAGAGAAACCGAAGAAATATTATATGGTATTAGGGGTATGGGATGAATTAGCTAAGAAAAGTAAACTAATTAAAGATATTAATAGAAAGAATAAATTAATCGGAACCTATGTGAAATTTCAAGATGGAAAATTAAAAAGACTAAACTTTAAAGGAAAGACTATTTCATCTTATGACCATGCTGGTGCAGTATATGCTTATGCAGCAGGGTTAGGAAGTGTATGTCCAGTGTGGATGATTACAGGAACAGATGATGAAGGAGTGAAGAAGGCATTAGATGTACTTATTAATAATCCTGGGGCTATTGATAAATATTTTAGTGCTGTAGTATCGAAAAACGGAATAGAAAATGCACCTTCTATAAATTAAGGGATGTGAGAATAGTATGAAAAAAATAAGTGTTTTTTTTAGTATACTTATTTTTATGATTTTACTTATACCATTAGAAGAAGCATATGCTTCTTCTAATTTAGATGTTCATATAGAATCAGGATTTAATTTAAAATGTAAGGCAGGTGGAATAAATCCAGTAAAGGTTATAGTAGAATCAAAAGATAAAGAGTTTAAAGGAAATGTGAAAATAAATGTAGATGAAAGAATTTATACCTATAATGCAACTTTAGGGCCAAATACAAAGAAAGAACTTTTATTTTCAATTCCAATATTTAAAGAGAATGAAGATATTCTAGTTGAATTTGAAAACAAGGGACAAGTCATAGAAAGTAAAACCGTATCTCCAGATATTTTAGGAGAAAAAACTATTTTTATAGGGATTTTAAATGATACTCCTGAAAAAATCTATTATTTAGAAGAAATTAAAAATTATCTACCATCAAATAAAAATTTAGAAGTAATAACTCTAGACAAGGATATGAAGTACACTTTAAAGGAGATGGATAATTTAAATTTAATCCTAATAGACAATTTTAATACAGAAAATTTATCAAGGGAAAATCAAGATAATATGAAAAAATGGATACATAAGGGAAATGTTGCTTTAATAGGTGCAAATAAATATGAATATAAGACATTAACAGGAATATTTGAAGGAATAGATAAGACAAAGCAAATTGGAGATGGTTACATAATTCCTGTTAAAGAAGATTTAGAAAATAGTAATATTGAATTTATTAAAAATACCATAGAAAAGCACATAACTCCTAGGGCACTTTCTAAAGTCCTAGAAGGAAGCAATTTAGTAGTGAAAACTCAGGAATCAAAAAAATTATACCAAGCATTAGAACATTTATTAGAGCCAAGCTATAATAGTGTATTTTTTTTGGTAGCTTTTTTAATAATTTACTTCATATTAATGGGCCTATCTATTTATTTAGGAAAAAATAAATGGTTATTTACTTGCGTAATATTAAGTTTTTCTCTATTCTTTTATGGATTAGCCCTATGGGGAGGATTTCAAAAAAGTAAAGTAGTTGGAGCAGATATAAAAATTTATAAGGATGGAATCAGTTCATATGGTTTATCTAATATATATCCATATAAGGAAACAGAAGTATTAGCCCAGGTAGAGGCACCATTATTTATGGATAATGTAAATGATGAAGAATATTCAATAAATCCTATTGAAGGAAAAATAAAATATACAAGTGTTACAGAAAATAGTCCCTTGTCACTTTATAGTGAAGGATTTGAAGAATATAAGACAGAAAATATGAAGATGAATTTAGATGGAGAAATATTAAGTGGAGAAATTACAAATACATTGGCAGATAAAATGTATAATTGCTTTTTATTAGTAGGAGATACCATTATAAATATAGGAGACCTAGGCGGGAAAGAAAGAATAGATATTAATTATAGGTTAGATCATACATTAAGAAATCTAGGAGATTATAATTACCTTGAAAAAATCTATGAAGTTACAGAAATAGAGTCATATGAAAGGCAAATGTTTGAATATTATTTTTATAATATAAGGGACTATTCCTATGGAGTAAAATTAATAGGGTTTAGTAATGAAAATTCAAATTTAGAGATCAATGAAGAAAAGAGAAAATGTAATAAGGTAACTTGTAATGTGTTTAATGTAAGTATAGACAGTGACAAAGAAAATCATTATATTCCATCTGGAATAATTAGACCTATTATAGATTATGGTAACAATGAAAAGTCAAAAGAAAAGAATGAGTTTATTTTAGAAGAAGGAAAAGAAGTAAAAGCATACTATATTTTACCTAAAAATATAGAAGGGGAAGAAATGAAAATTTATTGTAAAGCCGATTCTAAAGATACTTACTTAGAAGTTTTTAGTAAAGGTACATGGGACCCTTTGATTTCATCAGAATTGAATAAAGAAAAATTGAAAAGCTATATTGAAAAAGGAATATTCATAATCAGAATAAGAGGAAATGGAAGAGTAATAATTCCACAAATTGAAATAATGGCAGGTGATAAAAATGCTTAAACTTATGGATATGAATAAAAGAAATAAAGGTATTATTATGTCCTATGTATTTATTCTAGCCATTATATTAATGAGTTATTTATTTATGGTTACTTTGAGAATTGATGGATATAGTCCTGAGCTTTATAAAAAAGCATATATCTACTTTACTACTTTTTCATTAGTATTATTTTCTGTCATGATTTCATTATGGGAAATAGATAAGGAAAAATATATAAAGATAGTATTTGATAGTGTTCTTTTCACAATTTCATCTACCCCATTAATTTTAATAATTTTTATGGTAGGAAAAATAAATGGTGTAAATATTTTGTTGCCCATATCTATTCAAGTCCTATGGGGAATGGTTATTTTGAGTATGAAAAAAATGATAAATAGTACGAAAATCCATAAAACATGGAAATCTTTTTCTTTAGTTATGTTTATTTTTGTCATAATCATTTTAAGTAGTATATTTTTGTTCTTTTATAGCCAATATGGACAATTGGTTATTACTACCATCTATGACAAGGATATTCCAAGTATATTCTTTTTAAATCCAGTTGTGTCCATATTAGGAACATTGCATACACAGGTTGGTGGATCAAATCAAATGGGTATTGTGCCTATTGTCATATATTTCATATTTTGGACATGTGTAGCTACTATTGGATTTTTTTTAGGAAGCAAATTTCAAAAAACACCAAGGGGTGTAGCCTATGAAGAAAAATAAAATTGACATTATTTTAAGTAAACTAAGAAGAAAGATATGGATAGGAAATATACTAAAAAGCTTAATAAATGGAGTTTTAATTTCTAGTATTGGATTTTTATTCATCACTATAGTAGCACATATAACACCTATAGTTTATGTTTTTAATAAGGCCTTTATTTTAATCACTTCTATTATTATTTTAGGAATTATAGTAGGTGTTTTAAGGCGTCCTAGTATAGTTAAAACGGCACTTATAGGTGATAAACTAGGGTTAAAAGAAAGGCTTGAAACATATTTAGAATTTAAAGATAAAGATAGCTTTATTTGTGAAATGTTTATAGAAGAGGCTGAGGATAGCTTAGAGAATTTTAATGTACTAAAAAAGTATAAGCTTAATATACAATGGAAAAAAGTACTTATTAGTTCCTTAGTATGTGCCTTGTCTGTTGGCATTTATTTTGTTCCATCATTATCAATGAACAAGGCAATAGAAAAGGAACATATAAACAAGGAACTAAAAGAAGAAGGAAAAAATGTTTCTGAACTTAAGAAAAATATTGAAGAAGATGAAGATATAGGTGAAGATCATAAGAAAGAGATTCTTTTGAGTTTAGACGATCTTGAAAAAAAGCTAAATAAAAGCTTTGATTACAATGAAGCAGCATTACAAGTATCAGATATGGAAAAAAAACTTAAAAAAATCAATAATGAAATGACTAGAAGTAATATGAAAAGTATAGCAGGAATTTTTAATGGATTAGACAATGAATATGTTCCATTAGAAGAAATGTTTCAGACAGGAGATTTAGATAGTTTTAATGCTCTAAAAGATAAGAAATTTACAACTAAAGAGCAAGAGACTATTTCTGAAAACATAAAAAAAATGGAAAAATTAAATAAAAATTATAATTCCAAAGAGAAAGAAATGTTAAATGAAATAAAAACAGCTCTAGAAGATAAAAAACTTACAAGTGATAAACTAGAAGATATTATAGAAAATAATGACAAAAAAATTGACAAGTTTGCAAAGGATACGGAAACAAAGCTTAAAAGTATGAAGGAAAGATTATTGGCAAAAGGAAATGAAGGCTTTAAAGGCTTGGGAGGAGAAGAAAAGGGGTCTGATTTTGCAAAGGGACAAAATGATGATTACGAAAATGGTGAAATAAATAATAAAAAATCAGAGGAAATGGCTATTGGTAATGGTGGAAATAAAAGTATTAAAAGTTCAAGTGGTGTAGGTGGAAGTGGCATAGGTGGAGATAGTGAAGATACTATACCTAAGGAAGGTGAAGTAGATAAAAAGGATGAAGCTACACGATTAGGAGAAGATGGAACCAATATATCTAATGTAGAAGGTAATTGGCACAATGAGGGAAATATAACAAATAAATATTCAGAGAATGTAATAGAAGTAAAGGGAGAATTTAAATCTATGGATCATATGTATAATACATTCAAGAAAGAAGGAATGGATTATATATCAAAACAGGAAATACCATTAGAACACAGACAACTAGTAATAGAATACTTCAACAAATTAAATAGGGGGCAGCAAAATGGAGGAAATGGTTATTAAAAATTTTCAAGATGACTTTGACTTAATTGTTAGAGAAATAAAAAAACAAATTGTAGGACAGGATGAGATAATAAAAATGGTACTAACAGGTATTGTTGCAGGAGGAAATGTTTTAATGGAAGGGGCACCAGGACTTGGAAAAACTGTTCTTGTAAAGACTTTTTCAAAGGTTTTGGACATGCCCTTTTCAAGAATTCAGTTTACACCAGATCTAATGCCTGTAGATATAACAGGAACTGTAATGATTAATAAAAAGGAAGATGGAATAGAATTTGAATTTGAAAAGGGACCCATATTCAGTTCTATCGTACTTGCAGATGAAATAAATAGAGCCACACCTAAAACACAAAGTGCTCTCCTAGAAGCAATGCAAGAAAAGACAGTAACAGTGGGAAAAACTACATACCAATTAGAAGAACCATTTTTTGTACTGGCAACAGAAAATCCTCTAGAAATGGAAGGAACCTATTCTCTTCCAGAAGCTCAGCTTGATAGATTCATGTTTAAATTAAATATAAGCCTTCCCAAAATGGAAGATTTATTTAAAATCATGGATTTGACAGTAGATGGTAATGATGAACCTAAATTACGAAAATGTGCGACAAGGGAAAAAATATTAGCTATGAAAAAAATGGCTATGAAACTTCCTATAGTTGCAAGTGTAAAAGAAAAGGCTATAAAAATCATGCTTCAAACTCATCCTGATAGAACAGATATTCAGATGGTAAGAGACTATGTAAAATGTGGAGTAAGCCCTAGAGGTATACAGTCCATAATAGCTGCAGCTAAGGTAAAGGCATTATCAGAAGGAAGATTTCATGTTGCACTAGATGATATTTACCATATGGCATCTTCATGTTTAAGACATAGGATATTCCTTAACTTTAAGGCAATGGCTGATAATATTACTCCAGATATTATATTAAGAGAAATATTAAAGAAGGTGAAGTGATTTGGAAAAATTTCTAAGAGAAATAGAAAATCTAAAGATTTCACCTAAAAAGAAACTCCTAAAAGGAGGAAAGGGAAATTATAAGGGAAAAGGATTTGGAAATTCATTAGATTTTCATGGTCATAGGGAATATTCATTAGGAGATGATATTAGGAAAATTGACTGGAAAGCCTATGCTAAAACAGAAAAATTCTATATAAAAGAATTTACAGAAGAAAGACAAATGCATGTGAATGTAATAGTAGACAATAGTGCATCAATGAATTTTGGAACTCCTAACAAGTTAGAGATAGGAAAAATGATTTCCTTAGGAATAAGCTATTTGACATTAAATCAAATGGATAATCTAAGCTTTTATACATTAAATAATAAGCTTAATAATATTCAAAGAAACATAAGAGGAAAAGAGTATTTTTATAGACTTACCCAAGATGTTTCAAATATTAAGTTTGAAGAAATTACAGATTTTAGTTCTATTTTCAATATGGATACCTTCATGTCTGGCATGACATTTATTATCTCTGATTTTTTTGGAAAAGAAATAGAAAAAATTTTAGACTTTCTATGTTCAAAGGGACAGGAAGTAATTGCTATACATGTACTCTCATCTTCGGAAATTGATCCAGATTATGGAGAAGAGTTAAAGCTTATAGATATGGAGACGGGAAGTGTTAGAAGAATTCAATTTAATCCTAAAATAAAAAAACTATATAGGGATAAAATGAAAAGTTTTATAGAAGAATGTAAAAATGCTTGTAACACAAGGGACGTAAAATATGTATTAGCCCCAACAGATACTTCACCTACTAAAATCTTATTAAAGGCGTTAGGGGGTTTTTAAATGAAATTATTAAATCCTTTAGGCTTACTTTTTTCCTTTCTTTTACCTATTATTGTACTTTTGCACTTTAAGAAGAAACAAATTATAGAGCAAAAAATTTCAAATATAGCTCTTTGGGATGAAGTATTAAAGGAAGTAGAAGGGGTAAAATCAAGAAAAATAAATAAATACTTTCTTTTAATTATACAGATTTTAATTGGGATATTCATAGTTGCTGCCCTCTCAAAGCCCATATGTATCAAAGGTTTTAGCGGAGATGAAATAACATTAGGAATTGATTGTTCCATAATGATGAAAGCTGAGGAAAAGGGAAAAACACACTTTCAATTAGGTAAGGAAAAAATAAATGAATATATTAATAATTTAGATGATACTACAAGGATTAATCTTGTTTTATTAAAGAAAAGAAGTGGAATTTATTTAAAAGATTCAACAAAGGAAGACATAAAAAAAGCACTCAAAGGAATTTCATGTAGCAATGAAGAGTTAAATATTGATAATGCTTCTAAAATTCTAAGTACAGTTGAAGGGAAAAAGATCATTATTACAGATAAGGATTTATCTTTAGGAGACAGAATTATAAAAGTTGGAAATGAGTTTGAGAATATAGGGATCACAGATGTGAATTATGACTATTATAGTAACACTATTTTGTGTAGGATAAAAAATTATGGGAAAAGAGAAGAAACTGTAGTAGTAAGCATAGTAAATGATCAAGGGAAAAAAGATTTACAAAGGATTAATATAGATTCAAATAAGGAAAAACATATAAGTTTTCAAGTTTTTAAGGATTCAAAATTAGTGACTTTACATATAGAAAATAAGGATATGTTCAGTGAAGATAACAAGTTTACAGTGCCATTAGAAGATAAAAAGAAGGTACTATTAATAGGAAAAAACTTTTTTCTAGAAAAAGCACTTTTAAGTATCCCTTATATAAAAGCTGAATTTATAAATGAATGGGATGAAAGTAAAAGGGCCTATGATCTATATGTTGTAGATAAAGAAATGGATATTGAAAAACTGCCAAAGGAAGGGCATGTTTGGAATATGCATCCTAAGCTTACGGCTGGAGAGACTGAAAATATTTCAAAATTAAATGTTGTAAATGATGAGTTTTCTAAAAATTTAAATATGAATGGTATGTATACTGAAAAAATAAAATTTTTAAAAGAACGAGAAGGATATGAACCTATTTTACAATGTGACAAAAAAAACATAATGATATGTGGAATGGAAAATGAACAAAAGAGAATTTATAGTACTATGGATTTTAGAAAAACAAATTTAGTTATGACGCCAAACTTTCCAATATTTATAAACAATACGATAGACTGGCTTTTAGATGGGAATAAAATATCTTATAAAGGTAATCCACCTTTAAAGCTTGTAACAGGAGAAAGCTACAAAAATATAGAAAGTAAAAACTTAAAAACTAAAACGGCTGTATTTGATTTTGCAGAAATACTAGGAATATTAGTACTAGTTTTTATGGTTATTGAATGGGAGGTGTACAGGCGTGCATCTTAATACTCAGATAGATATAAAAATAATTATTTTTTCAATTCTTATTTTAGGATATTTCATATTTCAAGGATTTCGTTTTTATAATTTGTTTCCCAAAAGGAAATTTTGGACATGGATTGTTTTAAGAGTCCTAGGGATTATATGTATTGTCCTTGTGTTAATGAAGGCAGAAATAGTATTGACCAGTCATAATACAACCACATTATTTTTAGTAGACAGGTCCCTAAGTGTAGATGAAAGGAAATCAGAAATAGAGGAATATGTAAATAATGAGATAAAAGATAAAAAATCAAAAGAAAGCATAGGAATAATAACCTTTGGAAAGGAACCAATGATAGAATTTCCTATTTCAGAAGAAATAAAGAACATAAGACTAGAAACAAAACCAGATGCTGAATTTACCAATATACAAAGGGCCTTAGAATTTGCAATAGAGTATTTTCCAAAAGATAAAAACAAAAGGTTGGTAATCTTTACAGATGGAAAAGAAAATATGGGTGATTCTTTAAATGTTATTCATAGTTTCAAAGAAGAAAATATAAATGTTGTAGTTTATCTATTAAAATCAAAAAACAGAAAAGACGTTCAGCTTACTAATTTTAATATTCCAGCTAATATCCATAAGGGAGAAAGGGTACCAATTACATTAACAGTTAATTCAAGCCTTATAACAGATGGAACATTTTATCTTTTTAATAGTAATGAAAAAATATTAAAAAAGGAACTTCATGTCAAAAAGGGAATAAACAACTTCGAATTTAAAATTCCTATTATTAAAAATGGAAGTATTGATTTTAGAGGGGAAATAAAATTTAAAGGAGATACAAATTTAAAGAACAACATATTTACAAAAACAATAGTTGGAAAGGATAAGCCTAAGATTTTAGTAATTGGAGATGAAGATGATACTAAAAATTTACATGAAATATTAAGAAATTCAGAAATAAACTATGAGAACTATTCACCAAAACAGGTTCCTCGTACCATAGAGTTTTTATCTGGCTTTGACACCATATGTTTAGTAAATGTATCCCACGAAGATTTGACTGAGGATTTTGAAACGAAATTAGATATATGTGTAAAAGAACAGGGAACGGGGTTAGTAGTAGTAGGTGGAGAAAAAACATTTGCCCTTGGAGGATATAAAGGGACAACACTTGAAAAAATCCTTCCAGTAAAAAGCACTATGAAAGGAAATAAAAAACAACCTAATACGGGATTAGTACTAATTATAGATGCATCAGGAAGTATGGATGATGAAAGTGGAGGTATAAAAAAGATTGAGATGGCAAAGGAAGCAGCCATGAGATCTATAGAAATTTTAGAATCAGATGATTATGCAGGAGTCTTAGCTTTTTCTGATAGAGTAGAATGGATTGTACCCTTTGGACAGGCAAAGGATAAGGAAAAGATAAAGAAGCATATAGGAAAGTTAGGCTCAAGAGGAGGAACCCTTATAAAACCTGCCCTACAAAAAAGCTTAGAAACACTAGGAAATGCAGATACAAAGGTAAAGCATATTATTCTTCTAACAGACGGACAAGGAGAAAAGAAAGGTTATGAAGAAATAATAAATGGATTTAAAAATAATGAAATTACAGTATCCACCGTTGCTTTTGGAAAGGACTCAGATAGGAAATTACTAGAGGGTATAAGCAAGAATACAAAGGGAAGAAATTATTATTCAGTAGATTTTCACAGTATTCCAGAAATATTTGCAAGGGAAACTTATTTAGCTACTAAAAAGTATATAAACAACAGAGAATTTACACCACAGATAGTAAATGAAGCAGAATTTTTCAAGAATAAGCCCATTCCTAAATTAAAGGGGTATATGGGAACAGGAATTAAAAGTGAAGGAAATCTTGTTTTAAAGAGTGATATGGATGATCCTATACTTGCTCATTGGAAATACGGATTAGGGAATGTAGTAGTATGGACTGCAGATTTAAATGGAAAATGGAGTCATGAATGGATAAGGTGGAGTGGACTTAAAAACCAATGGAGTAGCATCATCAACTATTGTTTACCTCAGTATAGTGGGAAAGACATGAATATAGACATAACTCAAAAGGGTGCAAGTGTAAATGTATTTGTAGATACAGGTGTAAAGGATTCGGATCAAATGGTTCAACTTCTAATTCAAGGAGGTAAAAATTCTAAAGAAGAAATTATATTGAATCAAGTAATGGCAGGAAAATTCAAGGGCCATTTTAATTTAGATAAAAAAGGAGATTATGCCCTTAATTTTAGACTTATTAAAGATAATGAAATTATAAAGAATACAAAGAGAATAATCTATCTTGATTATTCTCCTGAGTATGCACTAGATGATTCTAAAAATACATATCTATATCGAAATGCTTCTATGATTCACAAAGGTACAAAATTATTTAATTTACCTATAAAAAGAAAAAATAGGTCTAATACACCTTTAGACTTTATTTTACTTCCCATAGCCCTATTATTTTTTATAGGTGATATATGGGTGAGGAAAAGATAAAAAAAGGAGTGTGTAAAATGAAAAGAACAAAGTTTCTATTATGTATGTTGGTATGTTTTTTGATGATGTTCAATTTATGTTTCTTTAGTGTGTATGCTACAGAGTCAAAGGTTACTAGAGATGATGTGTATAAGGCTGCACAAAAGACCATTAAGTATTATAATGATACGTACAAAGAAAATAAATATGCTGGAATTCTTGATTGGCCAGCACTAGGATTATTTGGATTTGGAGAAGATATTAGTGGTCCAAAGTGGACTGTAGATGGAAAAAATGGACCATATTTTAGAGAACAACAAGTAAAAGAAGCAAAGGTAGAGCCAGGATATTATGATAATGCTTTAAGATCAGGAGTAAATACAGATTATCAAAGAACCATTATAGGTGTATGTGCTGCAGGAAAGGACCCTAGAAACTTTGGAGGAAAAAATCTAGTAGAGATTGAAAAAAGTACGATGCTTCCAAGTGGGCACTTTGCAGATTCTGTAATGGACAATAAAACGGGACTTCCAGTGGGAGAAGATTTAGTTAATGCCCATATATTTGGAATTATTGCTCTTCACTGCGCAGGAGAACCAATTCCAAATAGAGATATGTGTCTATATTGGCTGGAAGATCAACAGAATTTAGATGGAGGATTCAGCTTTGATGTAAAATACTTTGATGATCCAGAAGATTATAAACTAGTCCAATCAGATGTGGATATGACTGCTGCTGGACTTATGGCTTTTGCCATATTAGGAGAAGATGAAAGTAATCCAAATGTGAAAAAAGCATTAGATTTTCTTCATAGCAAACAACTAGACAATGGAGGTTTTGAATCCTGGGGAACTGTAAATCCTGAGAGTTGTGCATGGGCTATTCAAGGCATTAGACTTATAGGACAAGACCCTATGGGTCATAATTGGACTACAAAATCAGGAGAAAATCCTGTTAGTGCCATCCTTAAATTCCAAGTAAAAGATGGAAGCTTTACACATGTATTGAATGAAGAAGATAATCTACCTATATATAGCAATGGTATGTCAACAGAACAAGCTTTATATGGCATGGCAGATGCATACAATGAAAAGGGTGCATATGACCTTTTATATGAAAAGTATAGACTAGAAGCCCAAAAGCATTTGTTCAAGGATTTCAAACCAGGTCAATTTGGTTTTAAGGAAACAGCAGACTTAGTTTATGATTATGTTTTATATCCATATGAAGATGGAACTTTTAAACCCAATGATCCTATAAGAAAAGAGGATCTTTCTAAATGGATGAAAAAAGCCTTTGATTTGAAGGAAGATATAAATATAAAGAAGGATACGGTTACAGGAGAGGAATTCATGGTAATCCTTGTGAATGCCCTAAGATTAGAAGGAGAAGGATATTTACAAATAGCAAAGGAAAAAGGATGGATTTATCCTGAATTTAATATTGAAAATAATGTAAATAGAGCTCAATGTGCTTGGACTTTAGGACAAATCAAAAACAAAGTAGAGAAATAGAATTTTGTAAAATAATAGAAAATCAAATAAAATATTGTATAAATATGTATAATATGTTAAAATTTATCATGCATTGATACTTAAAATTAAATAGATAATTTTTAGGTTCTTTGATTCAGATCAAAGATTAAAAGGGAATTGGGTGAAAATCCCAAACGGTCCGGCCACTGTAAGTGGGGAGTGACCTTTCAATATGCCACTGAGAAATTCTTGGGAAGGCGAAAGGAAGCTATGATTCACAAGTCAGGAGACCTGCCTAGAAGTTTTAGCATTTAACCTTCCGAGGAAAGGGACTGTGCAAGGTAGAAGAAAATTTTACTAGTATGTTATTGGTAATATTTACAAATAAAACCTTGGCTTTCATGGAAAAGTCAAGGTTTTTTATTATTTATATATTTTAACAAGGTCTACAAGAGAATGTTTTTTAAAGACTTTGTTTTATATGAATTCATCTAGGTATAAGCAGTAAGTAAATCTTGAAAGTAGAAAGGAGTAGGTTGAAAAAGGATTAGAAATTTAGGTCCAATTGAATTTCATACTTAGCTAACCTTAAAAAAGGAGGAGAAGAAGTGAAAAGTAACAAAAATATATTGGCATTTATTCTAATATTTATGATGTTGTTCTCAAATGTCACCCCTGTCCTTGCAGCAGAAATCAATAAACCACTTACTATGTCACAGGTAAGTGTAAAAAACTTTGAAAACAATAAAGATGCTGAAGTTGAATTGAGAGTAGAGAATACTACTAATAAAGACATAGTAGCAAAGCTTATAGTGGGGCTTTATGAAAGTACCTCTAATAAGATGATTACATATAATTATGTATCAGATACAATTGGTGCAAATCAAGTGAAAAATTGGGGTACTTGTATTCCGGTTCCAAGTGAAGGAGAATATAAAATCAAAGCCTTCGCTTGGGATAAGATGGACAAGCCTACAACAATTAGTAATATGGTTCTTATCAATAAAGAAAAACCGGTATTAACAGTAGCGGAACAAGTATATACAGCTATTAACAAAACGGCTGCTTATCAAATAGAAAATACAAATGATCCAGGTATAGGAACTATTGGAGGCGACTGGACAGTATTTTCTCTTGCAAGAGCAAACTATCAAGTGCCTGAAAACTATTATGAAAATTACTATTCAAAAGTTTTACATAAGGCAAAAGCAGAACATGCTAAACAAGGAAACAGATGGGATAATAAAGTAACAGATGTTGAAAGAGTTGCTATTGGGCTTACAGCAATAGGAAGAAATCCTGAAAATGTGGATGGAATCAACTTACTTGATTATATTTGGAACAAAGGTGGAAATTTCCCTAACATCAAACCTGATGGTGTGCTAGGACATAGACAAGGAGCTAATGAGTTAGTATTTGCACTTCTTGCCCTAGATACAAAGAATTATAAACAATCTGATAATGCAACCATTACAAGAGATGAAATCATAAATAGAATACTTAATGAATATCAGCTTGAAAGTGGTGGATTTGGACTTAATGATAAAACTACAATGAGCCTGGATATTACGGGTATGGCAATTCAAGCGTTAGCGCCTTATTATGATAAAAAGCCTGAGGTAAAAATAGCTATTGACAAAGCAATTACAGTTTTATCTAATAAGCAAGGATCTGATGGCAAATATTTAATTAATTTTGGTGAAAATAAAGCAAAAACATTAGAAAGCATTGCACAAGCTATTGTTGCTTTAACTGCAATGGATATAGATCCTCATACAGATAAGAGATTTGTAAAAAATGAAAACAGCTTAATTACTGCCTTGTTAACTTTCTATGATGAAAATGGTGGCTTTAAACATATTGTAGGTGGTAAGATAAATCCTATAGCTACGGATCAAGGATTATATGCTCTCGTTGCTTATGATAGATTTAAAGAAGGTAAAAATAGTCTTTATAATATGGACGATGTTCAGTCAATAAATATAAAGCCAGTACAACCAGTAATAACAACAAACTTAGCAAATAAAACAGTAGATAAAGAGGAATTTACATTTACTGTTAGTGCAAAGGATAGTTCTGATAAAAAAATAGAGCCTGTTGTAATAGTAAACAGTGTAGAAAAGAAAGGTACAAATGATTCATATAAGGTTATATTAAAAAAAGGAAAAAATGTTATAAAGGTAATAGCAACAGATAGTGAAGGTCATAAAGAAGAAAAGATATTTACAATAAACTATGAAGAAAAAGCACCAGTAGGTAAGGTAAAGTTATCAATAGAAAAAAGAACGATAGGTAAGGGAGACCCCCTTTCTCTAACAGAGGTAGATCTTTATGAAAAGGATACTCCATGGGATGTACTTAAAAGAATAACAGATGAAAAGGGAATAAAAATTAAACATACCTAT
>NZ_JAOART010000148.1 GCF_025210435.1 Anaeromicrobium sp. | reverse complement strand
TTATGAGTTTTAAAGCGAAAGTCTATATTATGCATAAATTCCATCCTCTCTTTATTCTCTTACTTCTATAATAATGGAATTTATGATAGATTTTTATACTTTATATTTGGTAAAATTAGTTATGCGAAATATGAGTTACATCATTCTCTCTTATTTGAATATCTGATAAAAACTTTTGAACAATCGATAATGATGTTGATACATACCTTTTAGGATTAGCATCTTTTCGCCTTAAATTCTCGTTAGCATAAGTATTTAACCATTCTATATACATTTCTATATGATATCTTTCTAATCCCTTTAAATCATTCCAAGTAGGTTCTAATTCACAGATGTAGTTTATAAATTGAGGAATAGATTTTAAATAATTCAGTGCTGAACTCCAAGAAAATTTATTGTTAGAGATTAGTTTTTTCTTAATATATTTCTTTAATGCTTCTCGTATATTGATATTATTTATCTTCTCAAAATTAATATAATGAAGTTGACTTGACGTATTATATGCTATCCCATACTTTTCTAAATTTCTGATATCCCATCTGTCTTTTTCCCATTCTTCTCGTTCATCTGTTAAGTTTATTAGACCAATATATATTTTTTCTAAAAATTTAACAGTGTCTGTCTTTGTAAAAGAATCTCTTCCCATGATTTTACTATTATTGTTGTTTTTTTTAATAGTTCTTACACCATTAACACTCAACCAATCTATCCATTCAATATTTGCTTTTTTAAAATCTAATTCAAATATCGAATTTAGATTAGGATACTTTTTATTTATAAATACTGCTAATTTTTTTATTAAATACATACGTGATATTAAGGCTGTTTGTAATTTCCATTCATCAGAAAATAATTTACTGAAAACTATACATTTAATTTCTTTTTTTATATTGTCATTATCAAATAGAAAAGAAATATTTTTTCGTGTGTATTTATAATTTTCAACTTGCTCTCTAAATTGTTCTATACTACCAAAGAAGTCTATATGCCATTTATCATTTTCTAAAAAATAATCTGTTTCAATCTCTTTATAGTTTGCTGATTTATCTTCATTTATTGTTATTTCAGTATACTTTGATAAAGTTTGAGTAATTTTATCATTATAACCATTTATAGTATTATATCCTAAAATACTTATTGTATTATTTATCATTCGTATCTCCTTTGTTTAGTTTGAATGATGGTTGTGCTATCTCCCAATCCGCTCTTATATCTTCATCAGAAGGGTGTACGTACATATTCATAGTAGTTTGTATCTGTGAATGTCCTAAACGCTCTTGTACTTGTTTTATATCTTTTGTAGCACGATAATACATAGTAGCATGAGTATGTCTTAAAAGGTGAGGGTGAACATCTATTCCAGTTTTCTTTTTGAGTGTTTTAAATAAAGCACTGACATCTTGATATTCTAATGGTTCACCTTTATTCTCACCTCTTAATTTCACAAATAAGAAATTAGTATCAATTTCTAATTCATCTAAAATATCATAAGCATAATCATCAAATAAATCTACTAACTCTTGCGATATGTATATTTCTCTCTCTCCAGTTTTTAATCTTGCACCATTTTGAAGTTCCCCTCTATCAACTAATCTAATCCTATGTCCTTTGTCATGGGAATGGATAACATCCTCAATGAATAGAGAAAGTGCTTCGCCTATTCGCAAACCAGTTTCAAATAGTAGTTTTATAAGAAATTCATCTCTAATGTTAGTTGTGGCATTATAGACTATTTCTATTTCTTCTTTTGTAAGAACCTTTAGTTTTCTTCGTGGCTCTTTGATTTTAAGAATATTTTTATTTGAGGGTTTATCTTTATTAACATGATATAGAAAGTCTTTATAATGCCTATTTGTACGAGTAAAAACTTGTTTCATAAGTTTATCAATCATATCATTATTTAATTCTTCTGACCTAAATAGGTAATCGTAAAAATTAGTTACAACTGTTACTATTAAATTAACTGTTTTTTCAGTTCTTTTAGCCTTAGTTGGCTTTAGGTTTATTATTTTAGTATTTTCATTAGGATTTCTAAGCCAACCAACAAAGTCAGACAATATATTAACATTAACTTTTCTATAATCAACATCTATTTCTTTTAAATACTCAAAATATAGTTTTAAAGAATAACAATAAGTCTTTTGTGTATTATAACTTTTTTCGCCATTATCAAGATACTTTAAGTATTTTACTACTGGAATAATTGGTAATCCATTATCATCTAATAACATATATCTTCTTATGTTATTCTCTATCTTAACTTCTTGTACTTTCAATAACTATACCTCCTACCTTAACCTTATAATTATCGTACTACATAGTAAACATACTGTACCACCTATATTATATATGTATAATAATTATAATATATAAAAATAGTAGGTTATTTAATATACATATTATACTAAATAACCTACTATCATTATACTCTATTTAAAATATTATACTAACACCCTTATTATTTATCTTTTTCCAATTACATTCCATCTTCACAAGCCTTATCCCTCGGATAAAAACACATCATAAGTATTATTACCCCTAATAAAAATATTCCATTTCCTAAAAATACATTTCTAACTCCGAATACATCTGATAAATATCCGCCTAATTGATTTCCTATTATGCCTGATACTCCTGCTGCACCACTTAAAGATACTAAAGATTGGCCTGAGGCTCTTAGTTCCTTAGGCACATTGTTGTAAACATAATTTATCATTACATAAGTAAATACTATAAATCCCCAACCATGAAGACATTGAAGGAGTATGGCCATATATGGATTATAGTTAAAACTCATAATTATCCATCTAACACAAGTGACAACTAGGCCACTCATCATAAGTTTGTAAGGTCCCATCTTTTTTAATATGTATTTAGACTTTAACAGAAAAGGCATTTCTGTAAAAGCTGCCATAAAAAATGCTACCCCCATCAATAAACTGTCTCCAGTAAGTTCATTAAAGTAAATTGAAAAGAAGGAATTATAAAAGGCTATGGTTATAAAGATCATGGCATTAAAAAATAATACTATTCTAATACTTTTATTTTTTAACAATAAACCTACATTCCCCTTATTCTTCTTAGTTCCGTGTCCTTCCACCTTTGGTAGAGTACTTAAAACACCTATGGACAGTATAATAACTATTACATATGCTATAAACACATAATCTAATTTTATAGATGCAATTTTCCCCGCAACTATGGCAAAAACACTAAAGCCTAGTGTTCCACCTATCCTTATCTTTCCATAATCTAAATTATTCTTATCTGCCACTTCTAAAGTTATAGTGTCTCCTAAAAATATTAGGGCACAATTGAAAAAGGCAAATAATCCATAAAGAATATATAAAAAATACTCATTATCCATTTTACTAAAGGTAAACATGGCAATGGCAGAGCATATTAAAATCCCTTTAAGTACATTATTTTTACTCTTGCTTTTGTCCGTTATATTGGCCCAAAAGGGCATGGCTCCTATTCCTATTATTTGTGCTAGTGATAAAAGTATGCCTATCTTAGTTTGAGTAAACCCCTTATTTTTTAGAAATATGGGAATAAACAAAGTAAACATAGGAAGACTTCCAAAATACACAAAATAATAGGTGAAAAATTTAATTGAAAGTTTATTCATGAATTGTCCTCCGTTTTTTGTAAAAATCACATTCAGATAATTATAACACATATATACTGCCTAATTTAAGTAACAACTTGTCCTACTTTTCATATTATAAATCGGAGGTGACCTACTATGACTTCTAAACTTGCCATACTAGCAGCCATAATCTATGCAATTGTAGAAACCCTTGAAAAATTCGGATTAAGTCGTAAGTATGCCCATCTACTGGCTATACCTTTAGGTATAGCTGGAGGATTTGTATTTTTACGTTACAGCTCCCCAATAGACAATGTAATATATGGTATATTTGCTGGTATTACTGCTGTTGGAACTTGTGATACCCTCTGTAACGTATGTAGAAAAGAAAAAGAAAAATAACTGCAAAAAATAAAAGCCCCCTTTAATTAAAAGGGGGGTTATTTTTAGTGAATTCCTCCAGAGTGCTTTTCCTGTACCACGTTACTAACTATACCTTTCGTAGAGTCTATCATGGCATCAACTTTCTTTAACTCTTCTTCTATTTTCTTTTTAGTATTAGGATTTTCAATGGTTCCACTTGCGTTAGTCAAATCATTCTTAATTTGATCTAACTTATTTAAGCAACCCTGTAAGTTTTGTTTAGCATTTCTTTTCATGAACGTTAATCCTCCTAATTTTTATTACCTTAACATTAATTAGTATGGATTTTTTCTAAATCTAAAATTCTTCAAATGTAAACTTCGTAAATTTTTCCACAAAACCTATTTTAATTAATCATCAATGCCAATACGGTGGCAAAGACAATGGCAAATATTACAACTGAATACATTAAACTATTTACCCTAAAGTTTATTTTCCCCATAACCTGAGAAACACTATATTTATAATCTTCCATTTCTTCCATAACCCGTTGAGGACTTATTATATTTTTAACCCTTATATTTCTCTTTTTACTTATATCTATGTCTATTTCACTTATGGCCTTCATCCCATCTGCCACTAAGTAGACACTACTAACAACCATCTTATCTATAATGTGAAATAGGAAAGAACTTGCCTTAAATGTAGTGAATATTACAGGTTTATATATGTTTTCTTCTAGGTTTATCCATCCTAATGTGGGGTTTACATATGATTTATCCTTTAATAGAACCCTATTGACATATGCAAAATATATGATCAATCCTATTATTGTAGAAATCAAAGAGCCCTTTATATTATGGAAGGTATATATATGAAGGTGTATACTCTCTTCTATATTAAAAGTACTTAAAGATCTCTTTAAAAGGGGTTCTAATACTTGGGGATTAAAGCCAATGTACATGATGGTAACTCCTAATACAATCATAGGAATTAAAGACCTTTTCTTAACATGTTCCTTATATTGTCCATAGAATTCTGGATTTTCTTTCATAAATACAAAGACAAATATCTTTAACAAATAGGCAACCGTAAAGGCACTACTCATATAAAAGATTATTTCTAATAACATAAAGTATCCATTGTGATAAAGGTGAGCCCCCTCAGCTAAAGCCTCATGAAGTAATGTTTTACTTATAAAACCATTGAATCCTGGCGTTCCCGTTATGGCTAATAATCCTATTAAAAACATTCCCTTTACTATTTTTTTATGCCTTCCAAATCCACGTATCTTATTTATACTAAGTTCGTGTAATACCATGTATATGATTCCAGCTCCCATAAATAATAGTACTTTAAATAGGGCATGGTTAAATATATGGTATAAGGTAGCATATACAGCTAACCCCTTTTCTTCTAGTATACCTATAAGGCCCATACCTAATAGGATATATCCAGCCTGACTCATACTACTATAGGCTAAAATCCTTTTTATATTCCTTTGGAATAGGGCCATAAATCCTCCAAAGAACATGTTTATGGCTCCAAAACCTAACATTATGATGGATAAGGCAAAATCCGATTCCATAAGCATGTTTACAGTTATAATCATGCCAAATATACCTGTTTTAATTAAAATACCAGATAGTATGGCACTGGCAGGTGTAGGTGCTGCCGGATGGGCCTTTGGAAGCCAAATATGCAATGGATATACACTGGCCTTAGCACCAAATCCTATTAATATTAAAGTACTTATTATATATTTTAAGTTACCTAACATGTGCAATTTATGAGGTATTTCCTCTATATTTAAAGTCTCAGTGTAGTCAAATAATAAAAATATTCCCATTAATAACACAAGTCCTGCTCCTATGGCCATACTAAGATATGATTTTCCCGCATCTAAGGAATATTTATCCTGGTCATGGATTATGAGAGCATAGGATGTGAATGACATTATTTCAAAGAAGGTAAATAAATTTAATATATTATTAGATAAAAATATACCTATAGTACTACTTAATGTGAGCATGAAAAATGCGTAGTATCTATTTCTATTTTTATACCTAATAAGATACCCCGTTGAATAAAGGGTACATAAAAACCAAATGAAACTAGTAACCCACACAAATATATATCTAAATGAATCTAATTTTAATTCCAATCCCGTTCCCATTATATCTGGAATAATTACTTTTATATCCGATGACAATACCTGCCTATACATGGATGTTATTAAAAGAAGTGTGAAAGCAGTTATCATTACATTGAACAAATCTCTATATTTTTCACTTTTCATACCGATTAAAAAACCCACTCCTGCACCTATGGCTGGTAATATTATAAGGCCTAAAATCATTATATTTGTCATATTTCTGCTAACCTCCTTCCTATAAAACTTCTGCAACTATACTTTTAACAAAATTTAAAACCACGTTGGGGAATAAGCCTAAAAATACTATTATTCCCGTTAAGGTTATAATAGGTACTAACATCTTTCTAGATGGATCTAGATTTCTTTCATCCTTATTTTCTTCTATGTGAAAAAAGGCTGTAACTACTATAGGTAATATATACATGGCCGTTAAGAATGCACTTAACAATATGATTATAGGAAATATTACCTTATCATCAAGTCCACCTAAGGCCAGATACCACTTACTTACAAAGGCATTAGTAGGTGGTATACCTATTAATGATATGGCAGCAATGGAAAAACACCACATGGTTATGGGCATATTTTTTCCTATGGCCTCAATTTCTCCTATATTTTTTTTATGGGTCTTATAATATATGGCTCCAACACAGAAAAATAGGGTTATTTTAATTACTGCATGATTTATTAAGTGCATTATGGCCCCTGTCAAGGCTTCCTTATTTAGAAGGACAATTCCAAGTACAATATATCCAAGCTGACTTATGGTAGAATATGCAAGTCTCTTTTTTAAGTTATCCTGATGAAGAGCTAAGAAAGATCCCATCAAAATAGTTAGCACTACTAAAATACTTATATATACATTTCCATTTATTTCTCTTATGACTTGAGCTCCCACTAGAAAATAACTTACCCTTATTAGGGCAAATACTCCAGATTTTACAACTGCCACCGCATGAAGTAATGAACTTACTGGAGTTGGTGCCACCATGGCTGCTGGTAGCCAGGAATGTAGTGGTACCATGGCTGCCTTTACTCCAAAACCTATGAACATACTCATATAGGCTATTAGCATTAAAGTCTTATCGTAACTTAAACCCATAACCACACCCTTTGGTATGAAGTCTAAATTATTAGTAATACTATATAGGATCATCATTCCAAGTAGAGCCAATGTGGCTCCTCCAAAGGAGTATATAAGATACTTTTTACCACTATATAAGGCATCCTTACTTTCTGCATGGATAACCAATGGAAAGGTGGATAGGGTCAATAATTCATAAAATATATACATGGTAAATAAATTTGCCGATAGAGCTATACCCACTGTTATGCCTAGGGTAGCTAAAAAGAAGGTAAAAAATCTTTTTTCATCCTTTTCATGTTTCATATACTCGATTGAATAACTAGTAGTAAATATCCAAAGGGTAGAAGCTAGTATTGAAAATAATATTCCAAGTTTATCAATCTTAAAATATACATCTAAAAAGGAACTTATCTTTACCAAATGAATAGTAAAGGCTTCTCCTTGTATGAACAGCTCCACTAATACTGCTAAATTCAATATTACTGTAGCATATAAAAATACGTTTCTGTCTCTCTCGTTTTCAAACTTCAACCTAGTACTTATGATGGCCATAATTATAGGAAAAACTATGGGAATCAATACAAAAAATTTCATATATGCCTCCTAAAAACCTTTACTTATAAAGTCTATTATTTGAATAGAAAACACTCCAGTTAATATTACACATATAACCAAAATTCCCATTGGGATTATCTTAGGTTTTCTAAGTTCTTTACTCATGTATGTCTTTCCTTCTAGGTTTTCATGGCCAAAGTATCCATTTATAACTATAGGGAAATAATAAGCAACATTTAACAAACTACTAAGAAGTATTATACCTATTAAATATATTTTCCCTGATTCTATAGTAGCTAAGGCTAGTTTCCACTTACTAATAAAACCTGGTAGTATGGGAATTCCCACCATGGATAAGGCACATAATGTAAACAATCCCAGTGTAATAGGCATCTCCCTTCCTATTCCCTTCAAATCCTTCACATATTTAGAACCAGTCTTTTTAATCATGGAACCACCTATTAAAAATAGTGCTGATTTAGTTAAACTATGACCAATCATATGGAATATACTCATAACCACTCCAAGCTTGCTTCCAAGACCAATTCCATAAAATATATATCCCATTTGGGCCACACTAGAGTAGGCTATTACTCTCTTTACTTCCTTTTGGTTCATGGCAAATATGGAACCACCTATCATTCCTATACTTCCTAAAACCAATAATATATTTAATATCCCCATTTCTTTTAATATTTGAATTTTATACACCTTGTATAAAATCTTTATCAAAAATAATACGGGTGGCTTTAAAACCAAAGCAGATAAAATGGCACTTGAAGGTGATGGAGCTGATGAATGGGCATCTGGTAGCCATACGTGAAGGGGGAACATGGCACTTTTCACTCCTAAACCTATAGTAAACAAGGATGCACTTATTACTATTAGGTTTCTATTTCCTCCTTCTAGAGATAGGATAGATTTACCTATGAAATCCATATCAAGATATCCAGATACAGGATATATAAAGGCAATTCCCATTAATACTAATCCTGAACCTAAACTACTTAAAACTAAATACTTTAAAGTGGCCTTTATATTCTCCTTTTTATCTTTGATTACTATTATTCCACAACCTGCTAAAGTACTCACTTCTAAGAATACAAATCCATTAAACAAGTCATTGGTAAATACTATACCAAGCAATGATCCTAATAAGAGATTCATTAAAGTATAATACAGATTTACCCTCTTTTTTGATATTTCTTTTTCAATGGTCATATAGCTATATGACATGACTAAAAGGGCCACTAATGTAAAAACAACACCCATGATAGATTCTACATTTCCTATATAAAATGAAATTCCCCAAGGAGAATCATAGTGGCCTATTCTATATGAAAATGGACCATTATTCAATACATTTATAAAATTTACCACAGAAAATATAAGGCTTAAACTTAAACTTATACCTGATAGAATTTTCACTCTTTTATTCTTCTTCATAATGGGCATACAAAAGGCCGTAATAAAAAGTAATAGTATAATAATAAGGGGACTACTTCTCATAACATTCATTATTAATCACCTCTCATTTTCATAATTTCATCTAATTCAACTGTTCCATATGCTTTATATAGTCTTACTGTTAATCCTAATAAAAACGCGGTTACACTTACTGCTACTACTATTCCTGTAAGCATAAGGGCACTTGGTACTGGGTCTATATAACCTACTGCTCCTTCTCTTATTATGGGAGCATCCTTTCCATGGACATATCCTTTTCCTATGAAAAATAGAAAAATTGCCGTATCCATTATGTTCATTCCTATTATTTTTTTAATTATGTTGTTATGAAGTAACAACATGGTAAACCCTATGCCAAATAATATTATGGACCCGGTTTCGTAATAATTTGTAGTTAAACTCTTCATCTTTATATTTCTCCTTCATAAAAAAGTGAAAATAGAAAATATACTGTTATGGCTACTATAATTCCAACTGCCATATTAAGGGGTAATATGGCTCCCCCGCTAAGTATATGACCTACTTTCCCCAATGGAATTACAGGTAAATGAAAAGAATCTCCTATAAAGTAGTATCCCTTTAGTAATCCATAAAAGACTAGGGATAAACACATGAACTTCATAAGCTTTTCATAGGATAGTTTATACCTAACTTCTCTTTTATCACTCACTAGTCTATAGAGTATAAAACTAACTCCCATTATGGTACCTCCTGAGAATCCTCCTCCAGGAGATAAATGACCAAATAATATTACATAAATTCCAAAGACTTGTATTAAGGGAATTAGAAATCTTAGAATTTCTCTTAAAATAACACTATTCATCTAACTCTTCATCTCCCTTTTTTAAAAGTATCATTACACATATTATTCCTGTGAAAAGTACTGTAGCTTCTGCAAAAGTATCAAAGGCCCTATAATCTAATATAATTCCTGTTACTATATTAGTAGCTCCCGTATCCTTTAATCCATCTTTTATATATTTATTAGCTAAAGGTCTATTTTTTAAAATATCTTCATCACCAAAATGGGGTAAACTAGTTATTCCCATTAACAATACACCTATTATTGTAAGGGTACAGACTATGGATATGATTTTTCTCATTTTTTTACACCCCTTATCTCCTTTAGGGTAATTACAAATAACAAAGTAGTTATCCCTGCTCCTACAGCAGCTTCTGTTATGGCTAGATCTGGAGCATTAAGCTGTTGCCACAATATGGCCATTACTAGTGAATAGGCCATAAAAACAATAACTGCTGACAATAAATTTTTTATGGCAGATGCACATATGGCAGATACAATTAAAAATATGATCATAATAACACTAAATATCTTCATGATTATTTACTTCCCCACTTTTCATGCTAGCCTTTCCTATTAAATGGGTTGCCGTAGGATTTGTAACCCAAATAAATATTATTACTAGCAAAATTTTTAAAGATACAAAACTTATACCACCATATATAACTAATCCTAATAAACATAATACAGCTCCTAAGGTATCACATTTAGCAGCACTATGTATTCTCGTTTGTAAATCTGGAAACCTTATTATTCCAATAGTTCCTACAGAGAAGAAAAATAATCCTCCTAGTAAAAACATTGTTATAAAAACCATCTTCATAACCTTCTACCTCCAATCCCCTGCAATGACAGTAGTAGCTACAAAACTTATAAGGGCATAAACTAATACCACGTCTATAAAGTAAGTTTCACGCAATATGAAAGATATTATAGATATTAAAACTATAGTTTTAGTACCTATTACGTTTATTACTACTAACCGATCTAATTTAGTAGGGCCTATAAAGGCTCTTATCATGCATATCATAATAGTTATACTAAGGACTATTATGGATATGATAAAAATACTATTTGTCATAATCAATCTCCTCAATCTTTAATAGTATTTGTTCAAACTTAGAATCCTTTAAACCAAGGCTATCCTCTTCTCTCAAACAATGTACTGTAAGTATATTGTCCTTTAAGTCCATAGTTAAGGTCCCTGGAGTTAGGGTTATGGAGTTTGCCAAAATAGTTTGATAAATTTTAGACATTAATTTAGTTTCATAGCTTACTATTTTAGGGCATATATTCATCTTTGGACTAAGAACTATTTTAGCTACCTGAATATTAGCTATGACTATTTCCTTAACCAATACTCCCCCATATAGAATAAAATATAAAGTTTTTTTAAATAGAAATGCTCTTCGTTTTCCTACGCCTTCCATTTGTTTTTTATTGAAAATACTTATGGACAAACTAACAATAAGTCCCATAACTAAAACTTCCACGTTAAATTTTTCTGCAAGTATAATAAAAAATACATTAAAAATTATAATGAACTTCATAAAATTATTCATTTTTCCTCCCAAATCAATTCTTTTATTTATACAACTACTATATGCAAAATTCAAGCCAATACTTAGATATTTTTTTAACATCTCCCTCTAATATAGACTTTTCAATATAAATATATTTTTCAGAATAATAAAACAGGATGTTTCACAACATCCTGTTTTATGTTTTGTTTCATTTTGATACACTAGTGCTTGTATACACCTGTTTCAATTCGATACATTTGTTTCATTTTAATACACTTTTAATTAAATATTTATCCATTTTCCTATATAAAGTACTTCTTCCTATGCCTAGTATTTTAGCCGTTAAAGCTAAATTATTTTTTGTTATTTTTAAAGTCCTTATTATGGCCATTTTTTCCATATCCTCAAGGGAATATAAATTTTCATCTAACTCTATGTCTGGTAACAGGGTCTTTTCTAATATATGATTAGGCAAATTATTTTTTGTTATATATTCCCTATCTGATATCATATTTATGACTAATTGAATAACATTTTGTAATTCACGCACATTTCCTGGCCAAGAATAACGCTTTAAGGCCTTATAAAAACTCTTGTCTATTCCCTTAATATCCTTATTCATGTTCTTTGTAAATTTATTTATAAAATAATCGGCAAAAATACTCACATCTTCTTTTCTTTCCCTAAGGGATGGGATAGACACGGGCATTACATTTAATCTATAGAATAAATCTTCCCTAAAGTTTCCCCTTTCCACTTCCTTTTCTAAATTCTTATGAGTTGCGGCTATAACTCTAACATCTATAGGAATTACTTCATGTCCTCCTATTCTAACTATCTGTTTAGTTTCTAGTACCCTAAGTAAACTCACCTGTGCATCTAGGGGCATATCTCCTATCTCATCTAAAAATATTGTTCCTCCGTCTGCAAGCTCAAATTTTCCATGATGGCCTCCCCTCTTAGCTCCAGTAAAGGCACCTTCCACATATCCAAATAGTTCACTTGCCACTAAGTCTCTAGGTATGGCTCCACAATTTAATACTACAAAGGGTTTTCCACTTCTTTCTCCTCCGTTATGTATGGCTTGAGCAAACATTTCTTTTCCTACTCCACTTTCACCTAGTAAAAGGGTTGTTGTATCTGTAGTAGCTGCTAAGGAAGCCATATTTTTAGCACTTTTGATATTAATACTTTGGCCTAATATATCATGAAAAGTAAATCTAGCTTGAGCCCCTACTATTTTATTGACTAATTTATGTACTATCTTCTCCTGTTTAAAAGTTATTACTACTCCTTCTATTTCATTTGAAGCTAAAACTTTTATAGGTGTTATATCTACTATACAAGGGTCTGTTCTTCCCTTTTCCGTTTTAAAATAAATTTCCTCTTCTTCCATTTTTTTGCAACCGCTCATGGATCCTCTTATCTTTTTATAATCCTTTTTATATAATATACTTTTAATGTTTTTTCCAATTATATCCGCTTCCTTCATCTTCAAGAATCTTCTCGCAAATAAATTTATATCCATAACGATCCCTTCATTATCTGTACATATAAGGCCTTCTGATATGGATTCCATAATAGCGTGAAAATGCTTGTTGGCTAGATCTAATTGTTTATTACTTTTTTCTAATTTCAATTCATTTTCAATTGCTTGAGCTGCTGCCATTAACATGCCTAGGGTATGAGGATGAACTTCATAGCTGACCCCTGTTATACTTAATACTCCCATTAAATTATCATTCTCATCCCTTATGGGACAAGCTGATGAAGTCCAATTATGATATATTTTACAATAATGCTCTTCTCCCACAACTTGTATAGCTTCTTCAATAATAAGGGCTAATCCAATGGCATTAGTTCCTATACTTTCTTCTTTCACATTGCACCCTTTATATAAATTTAATTCTCCATATTTTTCAACTAAAGTACCATCTCCTAAAAAGTCTAGTACATATCCTTCCTTATCTGTAAGTCTTATTATGAGGTTAGAACTTCCTACAATCTTATTTAAACTATCCATAAAGGGCTTTGCCCTTTTGGTAAGTTGGGTACAACACTCATACCTTTCATGAAGTTCTTTATCCGTAAGGCTTATCTTTATTTTATCCACAAAGGGATCTATTCCATAGTCTTTACTTCTAATCCATGAGTCATATATTATTTTTCTAACTAAACCCTCTTTCATATATGCCCTATCCATAAATTGAGCCCAAGGGTTCTTAATTTTTTCATCTCCACATATGATCATTTCCTTCTCCAAAAAAAGTTCCTCCTTCTATATGCCTAAAGAAAATGGCCAGTGATTACTGACCATTTTCCATTTCTTTATCTAGTATAGATATGGCATTTTTGTATAATCCGTCTCTAGACTTTTCAATATTTTCATTTATTATCCTATTATTTTTATCTAAAATATTAACATATTGTCCCAGCATTTCTCCTATATTCGTATCTTTATATTTCCTAGCCATCTTTTCATAACTATTATATGCCTCTTCCAATATGATAGAATTTTCCTTGTCTACTTGTGTATCTTCCATTCCCCATATATACACCTGAAGATATGTTAAATATAGACTTGTACATTCCTTCTTAAAAGAAGAGTCTGGATATTTTTCTAAATAAGTTTCAACCTGGATTAATCTTTCTCCTAGTTCATCCCAACTTATACTTAAAGTTCCATCCTTAACCATGACTTTTGCCGATTCTCTTCCCATTAATTTAAAATAATCTTTTATTCCATCTGAAACATAGGGACTATACCTTTTTAAATAGTCATAATCCACAACTGGATAATAACTACCTTCAAATCTAACAAACTTATATCTACCATTAACTATTTCTCTTAAAAGTTCCTTAATCCTCCTATCAGATATATGATGAATTTCACTTTCATCAAATCCATTTGGAAAAATCTTATTTAAAGTTTCCTGAGTTTTATCCTTAAATAGTTTATCCATATATACGTCTCCATAAGAGGATAAATAATCAAATAGGTCTACCATTATTTCATCTGCATTTTCTTCTGATAAATAATCCACATTATTATCAATAAATAAAATTACATCTTCAGGTTTGCTTTCCTCCTCAATAAGATGATTATATTGAGCCATTATTTTATGTGATTCCATATTTACTGCTTCTATTGCTACCCTTTGTTCCATTGACCTTTCCATACTTAAACATCCTGTAAAAATCATAGCTGTAGATAAAATAGGCACAATAATTTTCTTCATCCTTCACGCTCCCCACCATATTTTATATTATAAGTATATCAAACATGTATACATTTACAAACACAGTAAGGAGAACTAGTTTATATATATATTTGCATACTTATACATTCATTTCCAAAAATAATTAAAGGATGGTTAACATTTAACCATCCTTTATCCTAATTATTAGGCATATGAAAGAAATAAAATTATCAGTTTTCTGAGGGATTTGGATTATTTTCAAGACATGGTGAGCGAGCATATTGAATATATGTAAGCGATTCCATAACGAAGAAAGTAATTCAAATAACCAGTGAAATGACTAATTTATTTTTTGAATATGCCTTAACCTATTCCCCCATATAAAATTCCTAAAATTAAAACTGCCGTTGCTGTAAATACAAATATATATTTAGCTAATATTTCCCAATGTTTCACCATTTTTATTTTAGCACCTCTATTGATTTCATTTCTAGCTTTATCTATTCCATAAATCCAGAAAAATGCTATGGCTGCTAAAAGAGCACTAAATGGCAATAAGTATATGGCAACCATGTCAGCAAACTTGCCAAACCACTCCATATTTGTACTTAAAAGGCATCCAGTTCCAATTCCTATGCAAGCTGTCAATAAAGCACTACTAGTCCTTTTCATACCCAATTTATCCATAAATGCTTCCACAGCAACTTCCATGAGTACTATTTCTGTGGATATGGCCGCAAATACTAAACATAGGAAAAATAGTATTCCAAATACATATCCTCCACCCATCATATTAAATATTCTTGGCATAGTTATAAATAATAATTGTGGTCCTGCTCCTGGATCTAAATCAAAGGCAAAGGCTGCAGGTATTATAATAAACGCTGCCATTAGGGCTGCTAGTGTATCAAATAGTGCTGTACTAAATGCGGATGAAGGTATATCCATCTCCTTTGGTAAATAACTTCCCAAAACAACCATACCTGCTCCTCCTAGTGAAACAGTGAAAAAAGCTTGCCCTAATGCCATTACCCAAGTGTCTATTTTTAAAAGATAAGACCAATCAGGTAATAATAGGTATTTAATTCCTTCCATAGACCCCTTTAATAGTAGAGTATTTATCATAAGCATAATAAAAATACCAAATAGAGCAGGCATTATTACTTTACTTACTTTTTCAATTCCACTCTTAACACCTAAAATTACTATACACAATGTTATAAGTATGGCACCTATAGTCCAACCTATACTTTCCGTATGACCTGCAAAATTCCCAAAGGCCGTATTTATATCCATAGTTTTAAATTCATCCCTAAGGGCAAATACAAAGAATCTCAATACCCATCCTACAACTACAGAATAAAATATAAATACACCCGTCTGAGCTATTACAGGTATGGTTCCTATTAATGTTCCTCCAGGAAGTTTCTTTTCTTTAAAAACTTTCTCAAATGCTCCTATGGCTCCCCTTTGTTGAGATCTCCCAAGGGCAAACTCTCCCATAAGTCCTGTAGTTCCTAATAGGAATACAAAGATTAAATATGGTATTAAAAATGCTCCGCCTCCAAATTGTCCCAATCTCCAAGGGAACATCCATATGTTTCCAAGTCCGATGGCAGATCCTATACAAGCTAATATAAACCCTAATTTTGAACCCCAAGTTTCTCTAGAATTATTTTGCTCCATATTATCACCGCCTTAAAATAATAAAACCCTCCAGATGGTGGACTCATATTATTAAGAAATCTCACCCTTAGTGGATAATTTAACTCTCAATAATACAAGCCCTCCGCAGGAGGGCATAGTAATATTCTAAAAAATTTAATTACTATAATGTTGTCCTACTATTCTGCCATCTTACTCTTAAAAAAACAATTTAATCTACCATACTATTTTATAAATAGTATACTACCTCATTTAGTATAAATTAACATGAGCAGAATTGTCAAACTACATTTTAAGTAACTTAGTTAAGTTTGTCCTTATTAAATTTATTTTCCCATTTGTTTATGAACACATGATCAGACATATGAGTATTACTGTCTTGTGCTTCATGTTTATTTACTTCTCCTATGGGAGTCACACCTATAACCTTGTATTCATCAGGTATGTTCAAAGTACTCTTTACCGTAGCCTCATCAATTGCACCGATCCAGCAAGTACCATAACCTTCATTAGTAGCTGCCAAAATGAGATGTTCCATGGCAATGGCTCCATCTACTAAATAGTATTCTTTGTCTCCAATTTTTCCAGAAACATTTGGATTTCCTACTACAACGGCCACCATTGGAGCCTCTCTTAAAGCATTTTCTCCGTTATTTCCATCATTCATAACAGCTCCAGCCAATTTATCCTTTTCTGATTTTTCATTTACTAAAATGATTTTGTAAGAACTTTGATTTTTCCAAGAAGGAGATTTCATGGTAGCTTCCATTATCCTTCCCATTTTCTTTTCGCATATGGGTGTATCTTTAAAACTTCTCTCACTACTTCTTTTATTTATTACATCATAAAAATTCAATCAAATCACACTCCTTACAAATTATTATGTTCATTTTCTCTTTGTTAAATGCAAGGACTTTTTTAAATTTTTTATTCTAATAATTCATAACTACTCATGAGTATAGGCATTTTTAAATTCTCTAAAACTAACTCTAGTAAAATACCTTCCCTTTCCTTATAATCAAAACCATAACTGGCCTTAATGCAAGAACTTATAAATTGTACTCCACGGTCTAATGCCATTGGTAAGCTGTCTCCCTGTAATAAACTTCCTATAACTACACTAGTAAAAGAATCTCCAGTTCCAGGATAGTGGGCTGGTATGTATTCACAACTTACTTTCCAAAATCTATTGAATTTTTTATCATAGGCAACTACACTAGTTCTCTTATCCTTATCTGGAACACTAGTTATTATAACTATATTAGGCCCTATTTCAGAAAGCCTCATAAGATACTCCTTTATATTTTTAGGATCTGGTTCTTTTCCTGGGTCTTCTCCCAAAAGATACATTACTTCCGTAAAATTAGGAGTTATTATATCTGCTTTCTTTATTAATCCTCTCATATTAGTTACCATTTCATCATCCATAGTATCATATAGTTTTCCATTGTCCCCCATAACAGGGTCTACTACTACTATATTGTCTTCCCTTTTAAAGGTATCTATACATTTTGATACTATATTAACTTGTTTAGGAGATCCTAAAAAACCACTATATATGCAATCAAAATTTATGCCTAATTTTTCCCAATGTTCTATGGTAGGTTCCATGGTCTCTGTTAAATCTATAAAATTATATCCTTCAAATCCTCCCGTATGGGTAGACAAAACGGCTGTAGGTAATGGACACACCTGAACTTTCATAGTGGATAGTATGGGTACTATAACAGACAAGGATGCTCTTCCAAACCCTGACAAATCATGTACTGCCGCTACTCTTTTTACTAAATGCTTCATATTATATTTTTCCCCCTCTTTTTAGAAATTATATTGTATGGATTTCGTAACACTAAGCTTACTTTATACAGTAACTTGCCTACGAAGGAAAATATATTTTAATTTTTAGGAATCTGGAGCGTCACTATATCTTAAGCATAGTCAACATAACACATGAACCTAGTTTTAAAATTTACACTTTAGCATGTGACAGGCGACTTAGATGGATAAAAATTAAAATATATTTTCCTGAAGTAGGCTCACATAAAGCAAGTTTATAAATAATGAATCTATAAACGCTCATTTACCATTATATTATAAACTATTTTAAACTTTTATATAGATTTTTAATAAGGCATATGAAAGAAATAATTCAAATAACCAGTGAAATGACTAATTTATTTTTTAAATATGCCTAATAAGCATATGACTCTTTTCAAATTGCCAATTGAAACTTATAATATTTATTAAGAGAAGAACTTAAGGAGGTATTTAAATGAATTTTCCTGATGTATTAAGAGATGGACGATTAAATCTAAGAGGAAGTTGTAGTGTATGTAAAGTATGTGATGGTACCGTTTGTAGTGGCCAAGTTCCTGGAATGGGAGGAAAGGGTACTGGTAGTTCCTTTAAATCTAATGTATTATCTTTAAATAAATATAAAGTAAATATGAGAACTATACATAATGTTAAGGATCCGGATACATCTATACATTTATTTGGAAAAGAATTAGATATTCCCGTGTTTGCTGCTCCTGTTTCAGGGACAACTTTAAACATGGGAGGTAAATTTTCTGAGGAAGAATATATATCTTGGGTTATAAAGGGTTGCCTAGATGGTGGTATCTATCCTATGGTAGGAGATACGGCTGTAGATTCATTCTTGATTAAAAATCTAGAAACTTTGGAAAAATACAACGGACAAGGAATTGCAATAATAAAGCCCTGGGAGAATAAAAATGTTATAGAGAAAATTAAAAAAGCAGAGAAGGCTGGTGCCTTTGCAGTAGGTATGGATATTGATGCCTGTGGTCTAATCACATTGGCCCTCCATGGAAAACCTGTAACACCAAAAACAGTAGACGAGATAAAAGAAATTGTAGATAGTACTAATTTACCCTTCATATTAAAGGGGATTATGACCGTAGATGAAGCAGAACTTGCTGTAGAAACAGGAGCAGATGCCATAGTAGTGTCTAACCATGGAGGAAGGGTTCTAGATCACACTCCTGGTGTGGCAGATGTTCTTCCTAAAATCTCAAGGGCTGTAGGTGGAAAGATTACTATCCTTGCTGATGGTGGAGTTAGAAGTGGAATTGATGTAATTAAGATGATTGCCCTAGGGGCTGATGCCGTATTAATTGGTAGACCCTTTGTTATGACTTCCTTTGGTGGACAGGATAAAGGTGTAAGAATCTATTTAGATAGATTAAAATCAGATATTAAGTCGGCTATGGTCCTTACCGGATGCAAGTCTATTGATTCTATTGATGATAGGGTATTATATAAAGAGTAAAACGCTAGTAGTAAATGGGCATATATTTCTAATATAGGGTTACAAAAAAATACTCTTATATCCCTTTTAAATAAAATTACTTTTATTATGAAAACAGGAGGTTATATATGATGAAAGCCGTATTAATTGATGACGAAAAAAGTGCATTAAACCTTCTTACTAAAATTTTAAATAAATATGAACAAATATCAATCGTAGGAGTCTATTCTAATCCCCTTGAGGCATTGGGAAATCTTAAAACATTGAATCCAGATGTTCTTTTTATAGATATAGATATGCCTACTATAAATGGTTTATCCCTTGCTGGGCAGATCATTAATATGTTTGAAAACATTAAAATTGTATTTGTTACTGCCTATGATGAATATGCCCTAAATGCCTTTGAAGTAAATGCAATTGACTATTTACTTAAACCAATTTTGCCCCGTAGAATGGATCAATGTATAGATAAGTTATTAAAATATAATTCAAATTTAAATCATAAAAACATATTGGATGTGACTTCTAATTATAATGATACTTTCAAGAAAATATTTGCAAATGATAGTGGCGATATTGTCCTTCTACCTATTGAAGATATTTTATATTTTGAAGCTAATGGAAAAACCATTACTATCCAGACAAAAGATTATAAATATAGTTCCTCCAAAACTTTAAATTATTATGAAAATAAATTAGGAGATCAAAACTTCTTTAGATGCCACAAGAGTTATTTAATAAACTTAGATAAAATTCAACGTCTTATTCCTTGTATTAGATATGCATACGATATAATTTTAAAAAATTGTCATAAGAAAATCCCTGTAAGCAGAAATAAAGCATCTTTATTGAAACAATTACTTGAATATTAGCATTTGAAAATTAAAAATTTCAATTATACTAAAATAAGACAGGGGACAAACCCCTGTCTTATTAAATTATATAACCCTTCTTCTCAATATTACACCAACTAAAATTAACATGGAGCCAAATAGATATAATCCTAAATTATTTTCTTCTCCCGTCTTTGGAAGGGTACTCATAATTCCAAGGGGTATTTCTTCCACATCTATTTCTACTATAATTTCTTCTTCATTTCCATTTTCATCCGTAACTCTTATTGTGAATTTATCTTTACCTACAAAGCCTGGATTTGGCGTGTACTTCCAATTTCCATTTTCATCAATAGTTACTTTTCCATTTGATGGTTCTTCTTTTATATTAACCATACCACCCTCTGGAACTTTCACAACCCCATTTATTGGTGTATCCTCATTAGTTACTTTATTTAGATTTAATTGATCTGGTTCTTTTGGCGTATCCTGTGATTTAGATTCCTCTAATTCCTTTGGTACTTCTTCATTCTTTGGTACTTCTTCTGTTACAGGCACCTCTGGTTCCTTTGGTTCCTCCGGTTCTTCTGACTTAGGAGGATTACCTCCACCACCTCCACCACTTGGTTTATCTGGTTTATCTGGTTTATCTGGTTTATCAGGTTTATCTGGCGTTGAATCACCGCCACCACCTCCACCAGTTGAACCACCACTGTCAGTTGAAGAACCATCGTCCGGTTCTTTTACTATTTTTGTTTCTACAATACTGCTTACAGAATCCGTATCCTTACTATCTGCTATGGCTTTATTAATGATTTTGCCCTTATGTTCATCAGATTTTTTCACCCTATAGGTTCCCGTGAACACTTTAGATTCACCCTTTTCAAGTGATATAATGTCATCTAAATGGATTAAAGGATCTATAATATGGATATTATCTAATCTAACGTCACCTGTATTTGTTACTTTAATAGTGTAGTTAAGCACATCTCCCACTTTAGCAGATTTTTTATCTACAGTTTTTTCTATCTTCAGATCTTTATCTGCTTCAATTACAGGTATGGTCCATGTGGAAGTGATTTTCTCAGATTTATATACGGAGCCATAAACAGTTTCAGATACTGTAAAATAAGCTTCTGCCCTATTTGTTATAAATCCTCTCCAATAATCCTCTTGTGTTACCCTATAAGTATTTGGATGAAGTTCCTTCGAGCTACCTACCTTAAGATCTTCAATTATGTTACTAAAATTCAGCATGGAGTCTTCCACATATACACTTTTTATTACAGTATCACCTATATTTTGTACACTGAATAAATATGATATGTCATCTCCAACTTTAACAGAACCTATAGGACCTGATTTCATAAATCTTAGATTTGGATTAATTTGAACATCTACAATCCACTCATTAGATCTTATAGTACCCGTCTCTTTACTTTTTGCCGTGGCTATGTTTTTAAGCTTAGGTGCATCCTTTTCTTTAACAGTATAATGTACTGATTCGTATACAGCTTCACCAACAGTAAGCTCATCTATGTATTTACTAAATCCTATTAATTCATCCTCTAAGTACACATGATGTACCACTGTATCTCCCTCGTTCATAAGGAATAGAGAATATTCAATTTCATCTCCAATTTGAACAGTTCCTCTAGGTCCTGTTTTTTTCAACATTAATCCAGGATTTGTATTAAGTTTTACTATACATTCATTAGAAGATTCTTTTTCCGTTTGGTCACTATAAACTTGGGCTATATTTACAATGTCATAGGTTTTAGCCACTTTAATATTTGAATCTGGAATATCCCTTTGTAATACCATATACTCTACCTTTTCATATACGGCTTGACCTACTGTTAAAGTTCCCATGTTTTTTCTAAAGCTTAACATATCATCTTCTACATATACATTTTCTACAACAGTCTCCCCTTCATTCCTTATAGTAAATGTATATTCTATAGTATCACCAATTTCCACATTTTCTTTGTTAGCTTCCTTTTGGATAGTCAAGTTTGGAATGGCTGATCTATATGCAAAATCCACTTTGTCTGTTGATATGTTATCTTCAGACAAAATAACTGTTGTAGTATTATCCTTTTCTCCATCCAAATTATATGTTACATACATGTTTTCTTCTGGAAGGGTACTTTCATCTAATTCTATTTTGTATTCTCCCATAATAAGTTTGTCAAAGAAATATTTACCACCATCTTTAGTAGTAGTAATCCCTTTTTCTTTGAAAACATGGTTTTCTTTAAGATATAGGGTTACTTTTACACCATCAATACCCTTTTCATCCCTATTATGGACTCCATAATCATGTTCATCTTTCCAAACCCTATCTCCTATGAACCCTGTACTTACATACCCAAAGTCCACATCTTTTTTGTTTTCTCCAAGGGATAGCTTTACTGAAGTATGATTATCAGGAGTACTATCTAAATCATAACTAGGTTTTAAATATTTAGGTATGGTTGATATATCTACTTCAATGGTGTACTCACCAGAAGGTAATTTTTCAAATAGATATTCTCCATCATTACCTGTTATGACCCTTTTGTCGGATATTTTTCCTGATTTATCCTTCAATATGAGTTTAATATGTTTAATACCCTTTTCATGAAGATCTTCATCTCCATCACCATCTAGATCTAGCCATACATAATCTCCAATAGAACCTGTATGATTATATCCAAAATCTGCTGTTAGATTTTGTTCACCCTTATCTAAATCAATAGTATAAGAATTTTTAGGTTCATAGGTGTCATCAGATGATTTGTTATTTACAGGGTCAGATACTTGTTTTAACCTTTTATCTTTAGGCATAGTCACTGTTACAACATATTTATCTTTAGGTAAGTCATTAAATATATACTTACCCTCTGAATCTGTTTTAGTAGTAAAGTTCTTACCATCTGAGTTACGAACTAACCTTACCCCTATTCCTTTAATACCCTCTTCACCTTCATCTTTTATACCATCTTCATCTAAGTCATACCATATTGTATCACCTATAGCACCTGAGTAAAGATATCCAAAATCTATCTTATCTTTTTTACCTCCAGCAGGTAGTTTAACAGTATTCATATGATCAAGGGTACCATCAGGATCATAAACTTGTTCTAGCTTCTTATCCTCGGGCATAGTTACTTTTACAATGTATTCACCCTCTGGTAAATCATTGAAGGTGTATTTACCATCCCCATCAGTAGTAGCCTCTTTAAAAGTTTTATTATCCCCTTTACGTGTAAGACTAAGAATAATATTTTCAAGACCTTCTTCTTCTGAATCTTTCTTACCGTTTTTATTGAAATCCATCCAAACTATTCCTTCTAACTTTCCTGAGTGTTTATACCCAAAGTCAACAGTATGAATAATCTCACCATCTTTAAGGGTAACCTTTGTTGTACTATCTGAACTTAAATCTTTTGGATAAGAATCCTTACATATTACTAGTCCATTAGGGGTTAGGGTATTTGTATCTACTGTGATAGTGTATTTACCTGATTCTAGATCTTCAAATAAATATTTACCATGAATATCTGTAATCCTATGTTTATTAGTAGTATTTGAATCATTTGTTAAAGTAACTTTAACTCCTTTAATACCCTTTTCATCACTATCTTGTATTCCATCAGCATTAGAATCTAGCCATACATAGTCTCCTATTTTACCCAATACTTTAACATTGGCCGTATCCTCATGGGATACATCATCTAATATACCTACTAATTTATTACCACTTGAGTCTGATGGAGTAGCTATAACTTCTCCTTCGTTAGTAATATCACCATTAATTTTAGTATGATAGTAATAGATTATGTCATCTCCAGAAGCTAATGCCTTAGTATCATCTCCACTTCCTAACTGCATTTTAGATTTATTTATACCTAGCTTTGAATCATTTATTCTAATATTGTGAAGATATGTATCCCCCTTGTTAATTACCCTAAAGAAATAGGTAATAGGTCCATCCTTATAATCACTTACCACATCAGATGATTTACTAATATGGTCTATATGTCCATTAGCCACTGTCTTTTCTATTTCTACCTGTGGATTTACCACATATACTTTGGCACTACTTTCCTTACTTTCAACAAGTGGAATTTTAGGATATTTATTTTTATTTGAATCTGTAGCATCTCCTATGGCTTTAGCAATGTTTGTAAGAGAACCTTCTACTGTACTCTTATATTGGTAAGTTGTAGTTTCTCCAGGTCCTAAAAACACTTTTCCCCTTGTAGGCCATGTATTAGGTTTAAGTCCTAAAGGTTCATCAACAATGGAAATATTGTTTATATAAGTATCTCCTTCATTTTTTACAGTAAATACATATGTTATTGGATCATTTGTTTCCCTATACACTGATTTGGTAACTGTATCACCATGACCAGTTAGTATAGATTTATCAATGGTTATCTTTGGAGCTACTTCATCTACCTGGGCCGTATCACTATCATAAGGATTTTTATCCTCTGGAATTTTACCTATATCATCTCCATTAAGATCAACTGGATTCCCTGTAACCCTAGCAGTATTTGTTAAATCGCCATTAATATTTGTCTCATAATAATAAGCTACTTCCTCACCAGGTACTAGAGGCAAATGACCCCTTACTTTGTTCATATGACCTTGGGTTAAATCATGTCCAGAACTATTTTTCAAGTTTAAATCTGTAATCTTAATATGGTCTAAATGTGTACTTCCCGTATTTTTTACAGTAAATATGTAAGTGACCGGTTGATCCTTTAGACCTACAGCAAGTTCTCCCCCCACTTGACCAGATTGGTAAGAACCAATATATACTGTTTTTTCAAGATTTATTCCAAATGTATCTACTACTACATTAGCATCCTTAGTACCTATATAGTCATGTTTAGCCGTCACAGTATTTTTTATCTTGGCATTCTCAATATTATTATCCGACCCCTCTAGTAAGTCAGATGATTTTACCATGTAAGAACCCTTTAGTATCTGTGAATTATTTAAGCTTGTCCTATCTGCAAGTAATGTGATTTTTTTGTTTGTTATATCAGCAAGTAGAGGATCATTAATATTTATATTGTTAAGATCGACACTTCCTTTATTTGTCACTTCTATTGTGTAATTAACTGAATCTCCCACAGCATAAGGCCCCTTATCTGCTGTTTTTTCAATTTCTAAATGGGCTATTTCCACATTTACACTACTCGTCTTTATTATTTGTGTATCTTCACTAATAGCTTCTACATAATTATTAATAGGTAGGGTAGTACCTTTGCTTCCTATATCTTCTTCTTTTACTATATAATTGATCTTATAGACCTTCCTTTGTCCAACACCTAAAGTAGAAAAAACTACTTTATCCGATTCTAATGTATCAGGAGAATCAGAATTTCTAGAAGTTCTTAATTCGTCTTTAATTATCTTAACATTTGTCAGGGGAGAATTTCCTGTATTTTTAAATGATATGGTATATTCTATCTTATCCCCCACATTAGCAATGAACTTACCATCCCTTTTCTTTGCTGCCTTTCCATTTATCTTCGTTACAGTTTTTGTAACTGTAAGGTCTTTAACATAAACTTTATTTTCCCCTTTTACTTCATATCGAATATGATCATTTGTAGCGAAGGCTTCATTTAAAATAGAACTTGATAAATCAGATTCTGATACAGTGTATGGTACTTCAATAAATTTTGAGTTACCCTTTTCTATAGTTCCAAGGTCGTGTTGTAATAGATTTACTTTAGGATCATCTATCTTTACATGGTCTAAATCTATACTTCCTTCGTTGTATGCAGTAATCTTGTACTTTATAATATCTCCCACTTCAACGGCTAAATTAGATATATCTGTAACATTTTCAAATTCCGTCTTCTCTTTTCTTTTAATTTGAGAAACTATCTTTTCTAAACGTAGGGCTGATATATGTACTGTCTCTTCCACTTCCTTACATGGTGGATTGGTAGGGTCTGTATTATCCTTTAACTCATTAGCCCATACCTTTAATGTGTTTTTCACAGGGTTTTTATTATCACAAGCTTCATTAGCATCTGCTTCAATAACTTTATATTCTCCATAAAATTCATATTTTTCATTTACTCCTAATGTATTTACAGTCAATGTATTAGGAGTATCTTTATAAATCACATTAAGATCTTCATCTATAGGTTCAAATTCCTTTTCATTAGAATTAGGATCTGTAAATGTGGCCTTAGTAAATTTAAATCCTTCATTTACCATTTCATCTTCTAATCTAATATTATTAAGGGGAACTGTACCATTGTTTTCAACTAATATCTCATAAAGTATGGTTTCATCCTTATTTACTGGTCCTTTAGTTCCATTAAATAAAACTTCTGTGCCATCAGTTTTCTTATACCCTATGGCTGTCTTTTTCACATTAAGACTAGGCAATCCACTTGACTGGATTAATCCTAAATCTACATTATGGTTTTTACGTGTAGACTCACTACTAGTGTCTATAACCATTTCAGCTGTACGTATAGTAGACCCGTCTTCGTATCCATCCGAATCCTTAGAATCATCATTTGTTGTTGTTTCAGGTATATGGGCATCCTTCTTGCCTACCTTATAATAATTAGGTATTTCAAAGGATACATAATAATTACCCCTTTCTAAATAAGGAAATAAATAATATCCAGGATTTCCTTGGTGATCATTTCCTGTTAAGGTTGTATCTACTATATTCCAATTATCTGTTCCCGAATCCTTCTTGTGAAGATTAACAGTAATTCC
Organism: Anaeromicrobium sp.; assembly: GCF_025210435.1. Taxonomy (GTDB): domain Bacteria; phylum Bacillota; class Clostridia; order Peptostreptococcales; family Thermotaleaceae; genus Anaeromicrobium. The sequence goes on along the minus strand of NZ_JAOART010000148.1, from coordinate 13,118 downwards.
ATTTATGCCTGCCGATTGATCATCATACCCATCGTTTTGATATCCATCATTATTTTTATCAAACCATATGAAATTCCCAATTTCCCCAATTGGATTTGTTTTAACTTCAATACCCACCTTTAGGGGCTCAGCTGGCAGTAAGGATACTCTATCTCCTTTACTATCTAATGTTTCTCCACTCATACTAATAGAGTTCCATGCAACCTCACCACTAGTGGGAGCTCCCACAGGAGATCTCATTTTCCAATGTAGAGTAAGTATATTACCTGGTTCTAGTCCTCTAGAATCATCAAAACCATTTATTAAAAATTTTAAGGACCTAACACTAGTAATATCACTAGGTGGTTTCTTAGACCAATTAGGATTTTCACTTCCTATTTCTCCCGTTCCCTTTTTACGGACTGGGTCTGTAGCTGTACTATAATATACTTCCACATTGGCATGGGTTATAATTCCATTAGAATCCTTTACTATAGGTAAATTTCCTTCACTTAATTTTTTTATTAAATAGGGACTCCACTGGGATTTTCTTTTCTGACTAGGATTTAACACTGCCGTATCTCCAATGTAAGGAAGAATATCTATAATTTCAATATTATTTACATGAACATTTCCTCCATTAAAGACCTCTAATTTATAGTCAGCAGAACCTCCAGGTGTTGTACTTCCCTTTTCATTAAGACGTTTGTAATTATCACCATCAAATTCTCCTCTTACCCACTTATAGGCATTAAGGGCAGGTGTTTCCCTAACTTTAATATTTGATGGATTTCCCACTAGACGGTTACTAGTAGTAGGGTCCTTGTCTAAATCCTCACTATCAGGTTCAATATTAATACCAGCACTTGTTAAGTATTCACCTTCACTTATCATATATAATTTATTAGTATGTACTCCTACATCTGCATAACTTTTGATTCTCAGATCATACTTTAATCTAATACTTTTACCCTTTGGAAGGTCATAATCATTCCAATACCATTTTAGTGTGGTTTCACCAAGGTTTGGATAATTCTCGTATTTTTCAAATTTTGGTTCTGGTATATGTCCATTTAATGTATTCCATGTGCTTTTCCACTTATTGTTGCTTAAATATTCAAATCCATTAGGAACCACATCTATTAAAATAGGTTTTTTCAAGGAACCCGTTCCTAATCGGCCATGGTTTGTAGCTAATAATTCAAACTCTATGTCTTCTAAAGTGTAGTGGGCATAGTTTTCATCTTCAGTAAGTTTTTTCTTTTCCAAATGGGAAATCCAAGCCTTATCTATTAGTACTTTAAAATTTATGCCATCAGATAAGGACTTTCTTGTATTACCTGTAAATACATTAAATCCATATTCTAAATTAGCATTGTTTTCAATGAATGAATTATTACTTGCTAAACTCTTTACCATTCCCTTTAACTTTATCTTTTCTGAAAATTTAAAGTTTACAGGAATAGTATCATATATTAACCTAATACCCCTTATATATTCATCACTATCTAAACTCAATGAGCTTATATTTATTATATTTTCACTTTGAGTATTACGAGATGTACTATCATTTATCCATCCCTTTTTATTAGTCTTATATGCAAAGGTATAATTTGCAGATAGTAAAGACCTTCCCAAATATATTTCTTTAAAATCTATATGTTCTGATAAATTTTCATCTGTAATAACCACATTAGATAGGGTATGACCATTATCTTTTATATTATTAAAGTCAATTGTGTAGATTATTTCATCTCCATGACCAAAATTTTTATCGGAATTATAATCATAAATTCCTAGATTAAATTTAGGCTTAGGATCTGGTGGACTTACAAAATTAGTAGTAGCATTGGCTATATTAGTTTTAAATACTAATTTTTCAGAAGACTTTATTTCATCTCCATTATGATCTAATTCAATAGGATATCCTTCCACAAAAACAGAGTTGGTACGTGTAGAATTAGGCACTACTCCAATTCCCAAATTATTCCTATCTATAGGATATTTTACTTTAACAATTATACTTGGAGTATTTTTAGGAGATACATCCGTAAGCTTCCAAGTAATCTTATTACCTACCATACTAATTGGATTAATACTTGATGATATATATTGGGCATCTTGAGGCAATGTATCTATTATGGTTACCTCTTTTAAGGGTATATTATAATCCCCATTATCCGTAGTATTCAATGTAATTGTGTATACCATTTCTTTAGTATTCTTTGAATCATCATTTGGAATAGTATATTTTGATAAAGCTCCCTTATATATATACCACTGTTCATCTGAATTAATAAATTTAGTAGTTATACTATGACTAGCTGGATTGAATGTTACAGGTGTATCCCCTTTAACAATCTTTCCATCCTTTATTTCTATAGGATATGCCCTTGCCATAGCAGTATTTGATCGTATAGAATTATGTTTTACACCAATTCCACTACCTTGTCTATCAATCTTATATTTTACTACAACTCTTTTATTTGGAGGATTGCTTACAGAAACATCTTCAAAGTGCCAATTAATTGTGTGATTGTTTTCATCGTAAACTCCACCTTCTGAGGATTTATATATTACATCATCTGGTAATCTATAGGATAAATCCACGTCCTTTAAATCTATATCACCATTAATTAAACGTACATTATAACCTACTTGCACTTCCTTTACCCTAGGATCTTTAGTAAGTTTTACCTTCTCTGGACCAGAAGTGTCTACTTTCCAAACTGCCGTAGACTTAATAAATCCAGTAGTAGCACTGGCAGATGATTCTTTAAAGTCTATCTTTTGGGACCATTTTCCTATGGTGCCATCATCCTTCATTTCTATGGGATACCCTGTAACAGAAACACTATTTCTACGACTATCTCCTTCTTTTACCCCCACATCACCTGAATTTCTAAATATGGGAAATTTTATTTTCACATTTATAGATGTAGTTTTACCAGCAATAACATCTGATAATTTCCAAGTTAATGTATTGCCATTTCTGCTAGTAGGTGTAATAGTTGATGATACAAATGTTCCATTTTGGGGTAGAGTATCTACTATTTCCACATCCTTAAGATTTATATTTCCACCACTTAAATTAATAGTATAATCTACTTTCAATTCCTTTTGATTTGGATTAGTAGAAATTGTAGCGGTTTTTGGTGCTGTTTTAGTAATAATCCAACTATCTGCCAAGGACATGGTCAAGTTTACAATATTACCATATGCTGTTTTCAAAGTTCCAGAAGAACTATTAAGCTTTCCTTTAAGCTCAGCTTTATTTAACTTTATAGTTTTCCCATTAGGATATACACTTGGACTAGGAAATGCAAACTTAACCTCTACAAATCCATTCCCCCCCGATGGAAATAAGCTTTTATCAGTAGTTGAAAGTCTATCTCCTAATTTGAAAGTTACCCTTCTTGTGGATGGATCATATATGGGGTCTTCTATAACATGACCTGACCTAGTTACTGATTTGTATATGGCACCAGGGGGTAGAGTATAGGATAATTCCACATCATAAAAGTTATTATCAATATTAGAACTGGAATAATCTAACTTAACAGTAATTTCTTCCTTTGGTTTTATTTTAGTTTTATTAACAGACTGGCTAATTGTTAATCCACCACTATCATCAGCAGCAAATCCAACAATCTGAATAAATGGTAGAAAAACTTGTAGCAATAAAACTACAATGGTAAATAAACTTACCCATGGATTACTACCCTTGTAAAAATTCTTCATCAAGAGCCTCCTTCCATATTAAATTTTTATAATTTAAAATTGAAATCCCCCCTTTTTATAATGAATTTCAGTTCATTATAAAGCTCATAAGCTATATTTTTGAAAACGTGTGGCACTTCATCAGGTATTATTTAATATTTTATCATTTAGTCCTTTTGTCATGGTTCTTATTTCACAAAATGTAAGAAAAAACGTATGAAAAGGTAGAATTTTCGTATTATATGTATATTAAAATATCCAATGGAATAGTTATATTAAACTATCCATTGGACATGCATTTCATTTTCTATTTTATTTTCTATAATATTCATTAATATTTTCCCTTTGAAAAATATTCATTTGAATTCTTAATCATGGAATAGGATAAATTATTTTTAAGTAAATGAGCATCGTAAGTAGTATCTATTATAATCCACTCATTTGTATCACTAATATAAACTTCGTTCCAAGCATGGTAAGTATTTATATCATTTTTATTTCCTTTAACTAGTTTTGTAGGAATGTTTATACTTCTTAACATGGAAGCAAATAAAGAAGTATAGTCATAACAAATTCCCTTTTTCACTTCATATGTAATCTCTATATTGGGAACATAGTTCTTATTAATATAAGGGATTTTTTCATTATCATAGGAAATATTGTTAATAATATATTTGTAAATAGCTGTAATTTTTTCTTTGTCTGTCTTCAGATTTTTTGTTAATTCCTTAGCTTTTATTATTGATTCCATGTTATTATTCCAATTTATAGTTTGCGTTGAATTTAAATATACAATGTTTTCATCCTTTAAATTTAAATTTATTTTTTCATGGGCTACTACCTTATATTTTTTTCCTTCAACCGATTCTAGTATGGCAATAAAATACTCTCCATTACCAAAGGCCAAAGGATAATATTTATTTTTCTCCAAATTATAAAAATGTTTATCTTTTCCCTTTTGTATCATAATTTTTATCCCATGAATATTATTTATATGGTAATTTCCACTGATAACCCCCTTATGTAATTGACTTTTATCAAAAATATGATCATCCTCTGCAAATGAAAAATTTGTAGTAAAAATCACTACCATAATAAAACATACTAATACTTTTTTTAGCATAATAAAATTCCTCCTTCGAAAACTGGCTACCATCTAATGTAAGGCCCTTTAGCTTTGCGTCCCAAGATTTCCCTTGGTTTGCCCTTATCGGTGAAGAATAATTTTTAATATAAATTGTTTAATTTTATTCTATTTTATCACAATTTGTAGAAAACATACAAATTATAGCTAGGATTATTCTTCTTTTATAATCATTCCCTTAATTATTAGTCTATGGGTTGGATTAATCATAGGATCACAGGTAATCAAAGTAATTTCCTTGTCATTTCCATTTCCACTTAAAACCCATACTTCATTAGGTTTTACTAAAAGCTTCTCTGTGACAATATAAACATACTCCTTAGATTTATGAAAAACCTTTATATAATCTCCTTCAGTGAGTTCATCTAAACGATTAAAATTCCTACCATATGTCTTACTTCTATGACCTGCTATGGCATAGTTACCTATTTGACCTGTCTTTCCCGTATTTTTTATGCTGGACACAGAAATTTTTAGATTTTCTTTAGTTGCATCTGTTAAAATTGGCAAATATAAATTTATTTTATCTATCTTAAGCATGCCTTCCATATGCTCATCTATATATACTTGTCTAAGGTTTCTTTCTTCTTCTTTTCTTTTTTTCTCTTCTCTAATTTCCTTTTCATTAGAAATCTCTAGATCAATTTCATTATTAAGAGTTTTATCATGAATAATTGTATCATTTTCTCCTAATAAATTTTCTTTATCTTCCTCTAAGGCATTTACGTCACTATCTATAGAGGACATATTTTCTTCCCAATATTTAATTAATTTTTCTTGTTCATAATTGTTATAGGTTTCTTCTACCTTTGGATATAAAATAATTATTAATCCAATAATTATTATTAATGTTGAAATCTTCTTTTTCATATTTTACCTCGTCATATTTCTTTTAGTTAATTATAATATAAACTTCACCTTTAAATATATAAGTAAAAAGACCACCATAATTAGTGGTCTTCTATTGATTTATTCATTTTTGATTGCCTTAAGAGCACTTAAGTTCATGGCACGTCTTGCAGGTAAATATCCTGCCACAACTCCTATGATAAATGAAAATACTAGGGCTCCTAGGGCTAATTCTATAGATATGACAGAAATTTTTGTGTCAGGTCCTCCACCCATCATACCTCCTGCCAGCTTATTTAATCCAAAGGATACTAGATAACTGAAAGTAAGTCCTGCTAATCCTCCCGTAAGGCCTATCATGCCCGCCTCTATTAAAAATAATTTTTTAATATCAGAAAGCTTAGCTCCAATTACCTTCATTACACCTATTTCTCTAGTTCTTTCATATATACTCATTATCATAGTATTTGTAATACCAATGGCAGCTACTAATAAACTTATGCCACCTATACCCCCTAGTATTAACCCTATCTTTTGAGTTGTTTCTTTCATATTATTTACCATATCCGTTAAACTAAAGGTCTCATATCCTATATTCTTTATAACAGTCTCTACGCTTTCTACACTTTCCACATCTTTAACTTTAACTTTTATGGTTTCATATTTATTTTCATCCCTATCTCTTCTTCTGTTTGATGAATCCTTTTTTGTTTTTTCGTCTTCTTCTTCTATCTTTAACATCTCTTCTATGCTCATATAGGCCCTGTAACCATTTCTGCCACCTTCTTTTAATATACCTACTCCCTTGGCCGCATAATGCTTAGGAGCTTTGTAATCTGAAGGAGGTTTTGCATTTCTTTCTCCAAAGTATCTATCTGATGTTAATATTAACTTATTTCCCAGTACATCCACAGTGGGAGGTTCTTCTTCGTTTCTAACTCTAGGATTTCTAAAAAATTCTAAAGTGTCCTTACCAAATACTAAAACTGTCTTATCTCCTGGAGCTAATAACCTTCCCTCTTCTACTTCAAGACCAAAGTCTTTCATAACACTTGGGTCTATCCCTATGACTCTCATGTCAGCTATATATTTTCCTACTCCAATTCTCATATGCATTCTTTTCTCAGGAGTCACAGCCTCTACTCCATCTATTTTCTTAAAAGTAGCTATGGCCGTATCGTCTAGCTTAACATCTTTTTTATCCCTACTATCAGATTCATCCCTGTACATGTATCCATCTGCATTAACTTCTATAACTGTTAAATCTCCCATTTCTCCCATGCTCTTTTTAAATTCCGTATCTATTGCTATGCCTAGGGATATCATTACTACGATAGAGGTAGTCCCTATTATTACACCTAGTACAGTTAAAAAGGTCCTAGTTTTCTTTCTCCATAAGTTATTAAATGCCATTTTAAAGAGGTCTAAACTATTCATCTATACCCACTTCCTCTGTTTTCTTTTTACGCTTTCTATAGAAAATGAATCCTCCTACTCCTAAAATAGCAAGTCCTATTATCCATTTTGTTTTAGAAGATTTTTCTTCTTCTTTAGGCATTTCAGGCATTTCTATTTCTGGTTCCTTTTGGGCATTTATACTTATTTCCTTTTCTATTATTTGGTGATTTCCAACCTCATCATCAAATTCAAATATTACAGTTCCCTTAGCTTCTCCTTCCTTTTCAGGAGTAATAGTTGCATCATAGTAGTTATCATTTCCAGCTTCTAAATTTCCCACGTATAATGTTCCATTTTTTATTCTAAAGTCACCCTTTGTATTTATCATAAGGTTCCTAATTTGAGATCTTCCCATATTATAAAAATCTACAGATATACTTGCTGGTGTATTTACAAATATGTCATTTGGTAGTTCCACATGGGATACTACTAATCGTGAATCTTGGATTACAGGCACTCCTATAGTCTCTTCAGCCGTATATTTAGTTCCTGAACCATCTTCATACTCCATGGTTACAGTTATGTTATAGTCCTGATATTTTGCATCAGGCTTTGTCTTTAACTTCATTGTCTTAGAAACTCTACTTTTACTTCCTATGTTTTCTATAAAGAAAGAATTACTACTTCCTACAGGAGAGAATATACCTTCTTCTGGTTTTAATGTTACCTTTATATTCTTAACTGTCTTGGCTGAGTTTGTATTAAAGAAAGATAAATCTAAATTAAATACTTCTCCAGCCTTTATGAACTCTTTTCCATAGTTATAATTATCTATTATTATTTTAGGGTTTTGACTTACTCCCTTGTCATCTACAAAAACTCCCACATATTGTTCAAAGGTTTGAGTTTTTTCTCCTGATATTTTATATTCTACACTTACTTTAACTGGGTAGTTCTTAGATTCTGCTCCATCCTTAGCGAATAACACAAATTTTAATTGTTGTTCTTTCCCTGCTCCTAAAGTGCCTACACTTTTAATAGATGATGATTTTGGTAATATATTATCTCCTGGATCCACTGTTACTTTCACAGATTTGGCATCATAAGGACTCTTGTTTTTTAAATTGAAACTCAAACTAAAGTCTTCGTTGGGAGAAACTTCCTTAGGGCTAGATATGTTTTCTAAGGCTAAATTCAGTTCCTGATCATTTCCCCCTGATATTGGTAAATATATATTTTCCTTTTGCTCATATTCTTTATCATATTTGTCCTTATACTTCATTTCTAAAGTTAAATTATAAGTTCCCGATTCAACTTCTGAGTCAACTTTTATATTATATTTTACCTTTGCATATTCTTTAGCTTTTATATTATCTATTTTCTGAATATCCATATAGTCAGATAGGGTTATCTTATTATCAAAACCTGTTATTTTAACTTCTAAACCCTTAATATCTAAATCAGATTTATTATTTAAATCTAATTCTATTTTACTTACCTTTCCTGATGGTATTTCCTTACTTGGAAGTTTTATATCTGAAATTTTAACCTTAGGCTGATCCTTATCATTAGTTATTCTTACATAAAGATTTTGAGAATCACTGCTAGCACTTCCATTTTCCGCTTCATAATCAACTTTAAAATTTATCGTATAGACCTTATCCTCAGCATTTTCCTTAACTTTTAAATAGAATGGAACTTTTTCACTTCCCTGGCCATTAATAGATCCTACATTTTTTTTAATAGTAGCCTTATCTATTTCAAAGGGAAATTCATTTGGATCTTCTATAACGGGATACATTAGTATATGACGAGCCTTCAAAGTAGAATCATTATCTAAAGGAATAGCTAATCTCACCTCTTCCCCTGCATTAAATACAGGTGTATCCATATTTCTTCCTATAACCATTCTTGGTGAACTACTGTATTCATAGGCAAAAACAGTAGTATTAACACTAACTATTGCAAGTAGTAATACTAGCAAAGCACTTATTCTTCTGTACATTCTTTCTCCTCCCTAATTTCTATCTTTTGTATATTTCCATCTAATATATAGACAACCTTATCTGCATATTTTGCAATACTTCTATCATGGGTTACAATAATCAAGGTTTGATTATTGTCCTTAGCTATTTTTAATATTAAGTTCATGACTTCCTTGGTAGTACTAGAATCTAGGTTTCCCGTTGGCTCATCTGCAAAAACTATAGGAGGTTTACTTACAAAGGCACGAGCTATACCAACTCTTTGTTGTTGTCCCCCACTCATCTGAGTTGGCTTATGGGTTATATATTTTTCAAGACCTACTGCCTCTAATATTTCCTTGGCATGCTTTTCCCTAACCTTTTTACTAAACCCTCTGAATGTCAAAGGTAAACTGACATTTTCAAGGGCCGTAAGGGCAGTAAGCAAATTATATGATTGAAATACAAATCCTATCTCCTTTTGCCTAAAGGTAGCCAATTGCTCCTCCGTCATTTTATCAACCCTACGACCTGCTATACTAATCATACCCTTAGTAGGTTTTTCTAGGCCCGCCATCATATTTAGTAAAGTAGATTTCCCTGACCCTGATGTGCCTAATAAACAACATACCTCTCCTGGTTTTACCTCTAATGATACATCATCTAAGGCCACCACCTTTTCTTCTCCAACTCTAAAAACTTTCCTAACATTTTTAATATCTATAGTATTAATAAATATCACCCCTCAACTTTACCTTAGAATAACATATAAATAATATCACATTTTTCTTAAAATAAACTTAATTGTTACCAATATGTAAGAAATTCTTACATATTGATACATAAAAAATACGCAGCTAAGGGCTGCGTATTAATCTATCTAGTTAAATAGTTGTATATCATATAAGCTGCTCTTCCATTTGTTAAATCCTTATTAGGGTTGAATTCATCCTTAATAATACTTAACTTGTTAGCTATAGTAATATATCCAATATATTCTTTATCTAGCCTATTAGAATCATATGGATACTTAAATATTTCTCCTGATTTAGCTATTTCCTCATAGCCTAAGGCCCTTACTACGAACTTAGTAGCATCCTTTTCTGTAACCATACCTTCTGGATTTTTTTCTTCTTCCTTAATGATGTTTTCATTAATTAGGACCCTATACATTTCATCCATATTATCTTTATTATAATGCTGTCCCAAAGCATCTAGTGTTAACCTTAAAAAGTCCCTTTGAAGTATTTTACCATCTGGTTGGAATCCTTTTTTCATTGACAATATGCCATATTCCCTTAATCCATTCATTTCTTTTTCATATTTATGGCCACTTATAACCTTATTGTTTTCTTCCATTTCTATTATTATAGGTTTTCCATTATGGTCTAATAGTTTGCCAGTTATGCCATGGTATATAACTGGGTAATGGCCTTTTACGGAATATACTAAAGCCACATTGTAGTTTTTGTTAATAGGTACTGATTTAGGCTTTTCATATCTTCTTCTATAGTTTAGTTCCATACCCATTTGTTTAAACATAATGTCATATGCTTTATCTAGGGATATGGTTTTTCCTGTTGGGAATTTCACATTAAACCAATTTAAATTATATGATTGAATCTCTCCTGTTATATTGTTAAAAGTAACCCTTATGAAATTATCTCTTACAGGAATATTGTTTACCAGTCTTCTATAAGTAAAGGTGTAATAAGTAGGAGTTTCTACATTTTCATAGGATACTTCATCATACTCCTTATAAGCAGTGTTCTTATAATCTACAGAAAACTTTTCTAAGAATTTTTCTACTATTTTTTTCGCTTCTTCTTTTTCATATTTTCCCTTTTCATCCGTATAATCTCTACCCTTATAAAAACTTAATACCTTCCCATCCTTAGCATCCACACTTACATTTACATATTCTTTATCTTCTTTCTTTTTGAAATATAACTCCCACTTGAATCTTTCATTTTCTCTATGAACCTTATATATGTTAGCATCTTTTAATTCATATTCATTTCCTATTTTTAATTCATCTATACTCCTAGCTATTTTTTCTGCTTTTTCTTTACCCATTATATCCTTAGAAGAATCTACAGCCTTTTGTTCTTCTGGAGACAGGGAGCGTCCAAGGGCTTTATCTTCTTTCATAGTAACATTTTCATATCTTGGATAGTCAATATAATAATAATCAGCCTTCACCACTTCTCCCCTGTTAGCATCTATACTATTTTGTCTATCATACTTGAGTACATATGCTAAATAGGCTTTTACAGCGTCCTCTTCATATTTAAATTTATAAACCAATTCTAATCCTAGATCCTTTTTAAATATTTCCTTAGCCTTTTCTTCACTAATAATATTCTTGTTACTAGGGAATTTTATATTATCCCACATTTTATTGTAACTAATCACTTTTCCCCTATGGGAATCTACACTTACTTCTATACCATTTTCATAAAAGGGAATATTGTCTATTACCCTATAAAAAAACATACGATATTGCCTAACAGGTAATTTTTCTTTTTTATCATATTCATATTTCACCTTATCTAGTAAACTATAGTCCATTTCCTTTATAAAATCCTTGGCAATTTTTATGGCATCATCCTTACTATATCTAGGTATTTTATTTTCTTTATGGTACTTCCCATCGTAATATCTATAGGATATCATCTCTCCATCTTCATTAACGGATACATGAATAGATTCACTAGTCTTTTCATTTATCCAATTCATTCCCCATATTTTTTTATCACTTATGGTATACACATTATAATCAAATTTTTTATACGTATCCGGTACATTAACTTTTTCTTTAGCTTTATGTATTGCATCCTCTAATCCCATATCTTCACCAAAGGCCATGGTACTTCCAAAACTAGTGAGCAAGAGCATTAACACTAAAATTTTACATATAATCCCCTTCATTTTCATCTCCCCTTCTTATAATTTCTTAACATGATTATTCTTCTTTAATGTTTTGTACATATTTATGACGTATATTATATAAATAATGTTCCCCTTTTAAAATTATGTTTTTTTTTATTATTATTTCCTTTATAGATTTCGTAACACTAAGCTGTCTTTATACAGTAACTTGCCTACGAAGGTAAATATATTGAAAATTTTTGGAATTGAGGCACGTCACAACATCCTATGCTACTCCAATATGACTCATGAACCTATCTACGAAGATTCACACTTTCGCTTGTGACAAGGACTTCAATGGAAAAAATTTTCAATATATTTTCCTGAAGTAGGCCGGCATAAAGCAAGTTTGTACACCAGAAATCTATATAATTTCCACATTTAATTTTAAGGTTCTTATTATTGGGTAGATATATTAATAATATTTTTGTAACATAATTTTAATCTATTTTTAATTTTTTCCAGGAACTTTTTAAGTTATAATAAGTCTAACATTATGAAGAATCAGTATAGGGGGCACTTTATCGTGAAAAAAATCTTGTTTATCATAAGTCTAATATGCGTATCTATCATATTATTATATGGGTGTTTTAAATATAACTCTAAAAATAATTCCCTAGCTTACACAACCATGAAAGTTGAAAAAATATCTAATAAGGAACAATTATCCACGTGGATACTCAATAATAAACATAAGGAAGGTTTCCATTCTCAAGTAATTAATGGACAAACTTATTTATTAATAGTAGGTAAAAAACAAAATGATGTAGGATATAATATTAATTTAAAAGAATTATACAGTGATGAAGACTATTTGTATGTGGATTACTCCATAATAGAATCATCAAAGGATAGTACGGTTACTGATGCAGTATACAATCCATTTTTAATATTAAGATTAAAGGGTAGATCCCAATTTGAGAGAGTTGTAAAAATTTAGGCATATGAAAAGACTAATTTATTCTTTTCATATGCCTTATAGATTTCGCAACACTAAGCTTTCTTTATACAGTAACTTGCCTATAAGGGAAAATATATTGAAAATCTTTGGAACCCTGGAACGTCACAACATCCTATGCTACTCCAACATGACACATGAACCTATATACGAAGATTCACACTTTCGCTTGTGA
>NZ_JAOART010000147.1 GCF_025210435.1 Anaeromicrobium sp. | reverse complement strand
TATGATTTATTTTGTTATGTTATATTATTCCAGTAAAAAACAAGCTGAAATCTATGCTAAATTTAACTGAATTACATAATAATTACTGGAATTATATTTCCAAATTTGTTGTGATTGTTTGTACAAATTTTACGTAATTAACTTATATATAAACTAAAAAAAGAGTAAATAGAATTTTAAAAGTTATGAATTATAGAAGGAAATAAAAAGATTTGTGCCTAATTTAATAGTAACTATGTTTTCTTTAATAAAAAGTATTGACAAAATATAAAAAAAGGTGTAATTTAAAAGTAAAATTAGCACTCGACAAAAGAGAGTGCTAACAAAAAATAGGATTACCTGTGCCCTTTATTCAATTGAAATATTTATCTTAAAGGGCAAATAAATTATGTTTTTATTATGAAGGGAGAGATTTACTTGGGAAAAAAGCAATTTAAGGCAGAGTCTAAAAGACTTTTAGATCTTATGGTTAACTCCATATATACTCATAGAGAGATTTTTTTAAGGGAACTTATTTCTAATTCCAGTGATGCCATTGACAAAATATATTATAAGACATTAACAGATGATTCATTGAGTTTTCACAAAGATGATTACTTTATTAAGATAAACATTGATAAGGAAAACAGATTATTGAAGATTTCTGATACAGGGATTGGGATGACAAAAGAGGAACTTGACGATAACCTTGGTGTCATAGCAAAGAGCGGATCTTTGGCATTTAAAAAAGAAAATGAATTAAAAGATGGACACGATATTATTGGTCAGTTTGGCGTAGGTTTTTATTCTGCATTTATGGTAGCAGATTCAGTTACTGTTAAGAGTAAAGCCTTTGGCAGTGATGAAGCTTACAAGTGGGAATCTACTGGTATAGAGGGGTATACTATTGAACTATGTGAAAAGGAAACTACTGGTACAGAAATTGTACTTAAAATAAAAGAAAATACAGAAGATGAAAAGTTTGATGAGTATCTTGAGGAATACAGATTAAAATCTATTATAAAGAAATACTCTGATTTTATTAGATACCCAATCAAAATGGATGTAACTAAAAGACGTCTTAAAGAGGATAGTGAAGATGAAAATGAAGAATACATAGAGGAAGAAACTGTAAATAGTATGGTGCCTATATGGAAAAAAAATAAAAGTGAATTAACGAAGGAAGAGTATGATAAATTCTATGAGGAAAAGCATTATGGTTTTGACAAGCCAGTAAGACATATTCATATTAAAGTGGATGGTGCCATAAGCTATAATTCAATTTTATATATACCAGAAAAAATGCCATATGATTTTTACACAAAGGAATATGAAAAGGGGTTAGAATTATATGCTAATGGTGTTTTAATAATGAATAAGTGTTCAGAATTATTACCAGACTATTTTGGTTTTGTAAAAGGGATAGTGGATTCAGAAGATCTGTCTCTTAACATATCTAGAGAAATGTTACAACATGATAGACAATTAAAATTAATTGCTAAAAACATTAAGAATAAAATTAAAAATGAGCTTAGTAATTTATTAAAAAATGAAAGACAGCAGTATGAAGCATTTTACGAGTCCTTTGGAAGACAATTAAAGTATGGAGTATATAGCGATTTTGGAAGTCATAAGGATGTGCTACAGGATCTATTAATGTTTTATTCATCAAAAGAGAAGAAATTAGTCACTCTAGATGAATATATATCGAGAATGCCAGAGGAACAAAAGTACATTTATTATGCATCAGGGGAGTCAAATGAGAGAATTGAAAAACTACCACAAACAGAATTAGTGTCAGATAAGGGATATGAAATATTGTATTTTACTGATGATGTGGATGAGTTTGCCATAAGAATGATAATGACCTATAGAGAAAAAGAATTTAAATCTGTATCAAGTGGTGACTTAGGTATAGAGATGGGAGAAAATGAAAGTACACCAGACCTAGATAATGAAGAAAATAAAGAATTATTTGAATATATGAAAAACCTTCTGTCTGATAAGGTACAAGAGGTTAGAGCATCAAAGAGACTAAAGAACCATCCTGTATGTTTAGCAAATGATGGTGAGCTTTCTATAGAGATGGAAAAAATCTTAAATGCAATGCCTAATAGTGAAAATATAAAGGCGGATAAAGTCTTGGAAATAAATGTGAATCACAGTGTGTTTAAATCATTAAAGGAATCTTTTAAAGAGGATAAGGAGAAGGTTAATCTATATACAAATTTATTATATAACCAAGCCCTACTTATTGAAGGTTTAACTATTAATGACCCAGTAGAATTTACGAATAATATATGTAAAATAATGATATAGACCAAAACCACTTTTGAGTATAATTATACTTAAAAGTGGTTTTTTATTTGCTTATGAAGACAAAATACACAAATAGAATTATATAGGCAATATGTAGCAGATAATTTTTACTAATGCATTATAAATATATTTGAAGGATTAGGCCGATTATATGTGACTCATGAGGCATACATAAGGAATATGGACGAGAACAAAGAGGGATTATCAAAGTCTGCTAAGGATGTCATTGAAATATATTGTACCATTAAAAAGTAATGTGTGTGGAAGAACTAATTAGAAAATCCACAATAGAAAACTATATGAAGTAAACTATTTACATATTAACTAAAATTTGCTATAGTAGAGTTGGACAAAAAATTAACAAATACAAGGGGGAACTCACATGGATTTAAAATGGTTTCGTGTACCAAAGGATATAGTATTTGGTGATGGCACATTAGAATATTTATCAACTTTAGAAGGGAAAAGAGCAATCCTAGTAACCGGTGGAAGTTCAATGAAAAGATTTGGATTTTTAGACCAAGCTAAAGAATATTTAGAAAAGGCTGGTATGGAAGTCATTATTTTTGATGGTGTAGAGCCTAATCCATCAGTAGAAACTGTTGAAGCTGGTGCTAAAGCAATGCTAGAATTCGGACCTGAATGGGTAGTTGCTATAGGAGGGGGTTCGGCTCTTGATGCGGCTAAAATCATGTGGGCATTTTATGAGCACCCAGAATTAAAATTTGAAGATATTATAGAGCCAGGTAGTTTACCAAAGTTAAGAAATAAGGCTAAATTTGTGGCTATTCCATCTACAAGTGGAACAGCATCAGAAATAACAGCATTTTCAGTAATTACTGATGTGGAAAATCACATTAAATATCCAATCGTATCTTATGAAATTACGCCTGATATAGCAATATTAGACCCACAACTTCCTGCTAAGATGCCACCTCATATCACGGCAAATACAGGAATGGATGTTCTAGCTCACGCAATTGAAGCTTGGGTATCTACATCTGCTACTAGTTATACAGATCCAATAGCATTAGAGGCTATTAGACTAGTATTTGATAAATTATCAGCTGCTTATGAAAATGGTGGAGATATGGAAGCTAGAAAGGATATGCATAATGCTTCTACTTTAGCAGGTATGGCATTTACTAATGCATCTTTAGGATTAGTACATAGTCTTGCCCATAAAATAGGTGGAGAATTTGGAATTACTCATGGTTTAACTAATGCCATATTAATGCCATATATTGTTCAATACAATAGAACAGCAACTGATAAGGTTGAAAAGTTAGAAAAGTTATTAGGAATTGAAGATTTACCCCATGCTATTAAAGAGTTAAACAAAAAGCTTAATATTCCTTTAACATTCAAAGAAGTAACAGAAGTAGAGATTAAGGAAGATAAGTTCTTAGAAGTATTAGAGCGTATGTCTAAGAATGCATTTGAAGATCCTTGTACTCTAACAAACCCAAGAAGCAGTAGCCCAGAAGATGTGGCAATGATTTACAAGTCTGCTTTCTATGGAGAAGATATTAAGTAAATAAAGAAAAAAGGTATTCTATTTATTATATAGAGTACCTTTTTCTTTTATGGAAAACTTATTATTTAAATATCCTTATGTTTTTTATTATCAATATATATTTTAGAACCATCAAATGCATTTCTTCCTTTAAATTCTGAATTAGTAGGGTTTAATTGATTACTCTTATTACTTAAATCATATTTAAAGGCTAAACTGTTTGAGTCATTTTCACTTTTTTGATTTTGTATTTTAGAATTCATAAAAAATATTCACCTCATACTTAGTTATTTTAAATATAAATTATATTTAATTTTTTATTACTTCTTTAAATTTGTATAGTAAGAACGAATATATTTTCTCTACTATATTTTTTCACAAAATGAAAAATATTATGTTTGAGTTTTAAATAAATATTTATTTTTCCATATAATTAGCATAACTAAAGGAATATTTGGCATAACATGTGATTTATGAAGGTTGATGGGTATTTGAATTTACATTTTAAGTTTTAGCATGAAGTGAAATCCATGTTTTTTAAATTAAACATGGGTAATAATAATATTAGGAGGTGTATAACATGAAAAAGGTCGTAGTTTTTACTAGTAATACATGACCACATTGTCATACTGCGAAAGAGTATCTTTCAGCAAAAAACATTAAATTCCAAGAGAAAAATGTTCAGACAAATCCTGAGGCTAGAAAAGAGCTTATAGAAAGAAAAATTATGGGAGTCCCTGCTATCCTCGTTGATGAAGAGATGATAGTTGGATTTGATAAAAATAGGTTAGATAAATTACTTTCTTAGATGTGATCAAATACAAGTAAAATCTTCTTAAAGAAAATAACTATTAATTGCAGGTTATAGTTTTTCAGTTGTCCTCTTGGATCTTTGAAGCTTAACCTGTAATTTTCATAGGCATGTTAAACTTAAAAGAATTTATATTGCAAATAAAAGGCTATTGTGAATATGAAAGAGTATGTTTAGATTTACGAATTGATTTAGATGCATAATAGGGAGATGATGTAGTAATATATGAAGATAACTTATGATATTAGGAAAGAAGATTATTGGAATTTTAATAAGTATGTTATGTATAATAATTTTAGAACCAAGATAACCATTATATTATCAATTATATTAGGAACTATTGCAGCATATATTTCCATAAGAGCTATTACAAATTCTAATCTATACTCATTAGCTTGGGCGTTTACGTCATTTGGAATTATATATTACATAATGATTCATTGTACTAGAAAGAGAGCGTTTAAGTTTGCTGAAGATGAAGGGGGAATACTAGGAAAACATACCATAGAAATAAGTGAAGAGGAGATTATTGAGAACACCTACTATAATAGCAGTTTTCACCTATGGTCTGATATAAAAAATATAGAAATTACAGAGGAGTATATTTTCATATTTACAAGTAAAATACAAGCATATGCCATACCTAGGAGGGCTTTTAAAACAGAAAATGAAGCTATTAGATTTTATAATTTTTTAATTAGGCATTTTAAAGAAAAGAATGAGATAGATTAGGACCTTAAAATTACTAAGGTTCTTTTTTATTATAGAAATTAGATAAGGAACGTACGTTTGTGATAATATGATATAATAAATATGGAATATGACCATATAAATTTACTTGCACATTAAAAAAAAGAGAATTACCTTTAATTTTTATTTATGGAGGTCTTTATATGATTAAAAAACATTATGGTTATTATGAATCAGAATTAGGCACTATAGAAATAATTACTTCAGATGATAGTGTGTTATCAATTACGTTTGTGGAAGAAAGAAAGGAAGAGAAAGAAAAACCAGAAATATTGAAACAAGCCCTAGCACAGATAAAAGAATACTTTGAAGGTAAAAGGAAAGAATTTAATTTAAAAATAGACTTTGTGGGAACTGATTTTCAAAAGAAGGTTTGGAATGAATTGTTAAACATTTCCTATGGACAAACTGTGTCATATAAGCATATAGCCGTAAAAATAGGAAATGAAAAGGCAGTAAGAGCAGTGGGAACTACCAATGGAAAGAACAAGATTAGTATAGTAGTACCTTGTCATAGGGTAATAGGATCTAATGGAAAACTTACCGGTTATGCAGGTGGTGTACATAGAAAAGAATGGTTAATAAATCATGAAAATAAAAATTCTAACTAATAAATAATAAAGGGAGTGATAGTTATTAGATACGAAGGAGTAATATATAGGCCACCAAGTGAATTTGATAGTTTAATAATTCAAGCAACTATAGGATGTCCCCATAATAAATGTAGTTTTTGTAATATGTACAGGGACAGAAGGTTTAAGATAAGAAGTGTAGAACAGATAAAGAAGGATTTAGAAGATGCAAAAGGTATATATGGAGAAAAACTAGAAAAAATATTCTTTAGTGATGGAAATACTATTTTGATGAAGACTAAAGATATAATAGATATACTAAAATATAGTAAATCATTATTTCCAAAGTTAAAAAGGGCTACCATGTATGGTTCTGCCCAATATATTAATTTAAAATCCTTAGATGAATTGAAAGAACTAAGGAAACATGGATTGACTAGACTACATTGTGGTATGGAATCTGGAGATGATGAAGTTTTAATTAAAATAAATAAGGGTTATACAGGAAATGAAATGATTAAAGCAGGAAAGTTAATAAAGGATGCTGGTATAGAACTAAGCTTATACTATATTGTGGGTTTAGGAGGAAGAGAATTATCAGCTAATCATGCTATTAATAGTGCCAAGGTTATTAATGAAATAAAACCTGACTTTATAAGGCTGAGAACATTAATGCCTAGAATTGGAACCAAATTATATGAAGAATATAAAAAAGGAGATTTTAAATTATTAAATCCCCATGAGGCTCTAAAAGAAACTAAGGTACTTGTTAATAACTTAGAAGAAATAAACACATGCTTGGTTAGTGACCACATATCTAATTATTGGAATATAGAAGGATCTTTATCAAGGGACAAAAAAGATATGATAGAAGAAATAGATTATGCAATATCTTTGGATTTATCTAATTTTAGAAATCCAGAATCGGGAAATTTATAAAGAACTGGAGTTGAAAATATGAAGTACAAGGTGATTTTATTTGATGCAGATGAAACATTATTTGATTTTAAAAAAACAGAAGAATATGCCTTTGAAAGGACTATTAAAGAATTTAATATAAACTATGATAGGGAATATCATTTTAAAACCTACAAGATAATTAACAAGAATATATGGAATGAGTTAGAGAAAGGATTAATAGGTCCTAAAAAACTTAAAGTAGAGCGATTTAATAGATTAAAACAAAAATTGAATCTATCCTTTTGTCCAGAGGATTTTAGTTGTAAATATGGAGAGTTTTTAGGGGAAGGCTCTTTTGTATTTGAAGATGCTCCTAATATAGTGAATGAGCTTAGTAAGAAATATAGATTAGGAATAATTACAAATGGATTAGCTAAGGTACAGAATAATAGAATAAGAAATTCATCCATATACAAGTACTTTGATAATTTAATAATTTCAGAGGAAGTAAATGTGTCTAAGCCTAATCCAGAAATATTTAAAATATCATTAAATGACTTAAACCATGAAGATAAATCCTCTGTACTAATAGTTGGAGATAGTTTAACGTCAGATATAAAGGGGGGAATAAACTTTGACATAGATACTTGTTGGTATAATCCTAACAAGATAGAAAATACTACAGATATGAAACCTACCTATGAAATAAATAATTTAATGGACTTATTAAATATAATATAAGAAAGTAGCATGAAAACATGCTACTTTTTTAACTCTTTCCTCTACTTTTCTTCTGTAACTAATCTTATGTATACAACTAATGAAGGTGTCATTTGTATATAATAATTAAATCTACAACATAGTAAAAAATATAGCTTAGTTATGATAATGAGAATATATAGTAAGAATACTAGCAGTAACAGAGGTGTATGCTATTATGGCCGCAAGGTCTATGGTTAGATTAATTGTTATATTTAGCATGGAATATTCACCACCTAATTAGAACTATACAAAGTAGAGAAAAGAGTCTGTTGATATAAGTATCTCCTAAAGATGGTAAAAATATACTTTTATATAAAATGAATAGTATATAGTAGGAGGCTCAAGGAAAAGAATGGTAAAGTATTTAGGTCATGAATAATTGAAAAGTGACAAAATACACTTTTTGTGATAAAATATTTACCATAATATAATTTATATTCAAAAAATTAACATAACGAGGGGAGGAACATCTATTGTCCAAAGTAATAAAAGCAATATTAACAGGAATTGTATTTATTAGTGAATATATATTTACAACTATCATATATCCTAATATTCAAGAAGCACTGGCATTGCAACAAGCTGATAATCCAGATATTGCTTTTGAGGGACTTCAATTTTTTCAATTAGTTCATACTTATGAATGGATAATAATAATCCTATTATTAGGAGTTATATGGTCAAAGGAAATTAGAGGGGTACTTAGAAAGATTGATTAGAATATTCACTTAAGGGGGAAATATAATGAAAGAAGGCATTAAAATACCAAAGCCGGAAATTAAAAAACCTGACTTTAAGAAATTGGGAAATAGAAAAACTATGCTAATAGTCATAGCTGTAGTTCTAGTATTTATGGCTTTTAATGTATTTAAAAGACCCTATGATAAACCAGAGATAGTGACTATAAAGTCCAATGAAACGGCTTTCTTAGTTCCAGTGGTTGGAGATGGTGAAAAACAAAAGAAATTTTTAAGCGAAGACGATATGCGCAATCAATTAGTAACGGAAAAAGATATTAAGATACCTCATTATTGGCTACAAACGGGAAGACTACCAGGACAAGGAGAATGGAGAGGTAAGGCTAGATTATTAGTTATAGATAGGACACCAGTAACTAGGGAATGGGTAAATGGACCAGGCGGAACTAACCAAGATGCAGATGAAGCTATAAAAGTAGAAGCTAAAGATAGTATAACTTTTTATAGTGGAATGAACTGTACAGCCATGATTAAAGAAAATGACGCAGTTGAATATAGATATAATTATGGAGAAAGACCTCTAGAAGCTATAATGGATACGGAGATTAGACCTATGGTAGAAGCATTATATGCTGAAATTGCAGGAACTATGCCATATGAAGGGGTTATATCTAATAAGGATCAAATAATAGGTTACATAAGAAATGGTAGACAAGAAATGGCAGCCATACCTGAAAGTAAAGCTGAATATGATGCTAATGGAAATTTAATTAAGCCATTTGAGCCAGCTATGCCGGCTAGAAAAGCCGTGATGGGTGTAATTTCATATTTTAAAGAAAGAGGAATCACCATAAGTGTACTAGGTATGAAGGGTGGTTTAACTCCTGAAAATGCTGAAATCCAAAAGGCTATAGACGAAAAGTTTAAAGCAGAGAAGGACTACCAAACTCAACAGGCTAGAAATAAACGTAATGTGGAACAATCACAAGCTGAAGCACAAGCTAAACTTGAGGCCCAAAGGGCATTAAATGAATTGAAGGTAGAACAGGCAACAGCTGACGCTAAGGCGGTTAAGATAAAAGCATCTGTAATAGATCAAGAGCTTAAGTTAAAGCGTATGGAAGTGATGCTTATGGAAGCAGAGGCAAAACTTGAAAGGGCTAAACGATGGAATGGAGAATACCCAGACACTTTAGTGACAGATGCAAAAAATGCTAATATGTTCTTAGGATTACCAGGACTTACTGGTAAGGGGAGTGGAACGCAACAATAAAATAACAGGACAGTTTTTTAAACTGTCCTGTTATTTTATGCCTCAATTGAGTGAAGTTTATTTTTAAATTCTATTTCTAATGTGCTTGATTTCTACTATTGAGAGGGGAATCATTATGACTGATAATAAAACAGTTATAGCCCTTATATATGAGCTATCAATGAAAAAATATAAAAGTAGACTAAAGTAAAACGATATTTTAATGATTTTTTTATATTTCATGAAAAGATTTAACATTAATACACCTCTTTTGTAAAAAATTTATTCATATTACAAGTATATATAATGAAGAGGCTTATTTAAAGGAGTTATTGATAATAGATTATAAAAACAAGAAAAGTTAAATGTGAGTATTAAAATTTAAATACTCTTAAAAAAAGTATTTAATACTAATTAAAAAGAGTGTATAATTTAAAAGGTAGATATTAAAATTGCACAGTTAACTGTGCAATTTTTTAGCGCGTATGAAATTCATAAACCGAGAGGAGGAAGCTATACAAGAAAGTTTGTATGGCATAAGTAAATTTGATTACAGTAACTAGTGTAGGATTAAGATTTGGAGATAAGAAATTATTTGATGATGTAAATGTGAAATTTACTCCAGGCAATTGCTATGGAGTTATAGGGGCAAACGGAGCAGGTAAATCTACTTTTTTAAAGATATTATCAGGAGATATAGAACCTAATGAAGGAAATGTATCTATTACTCCAGGAGAAAGACTTGCTGTATTAAAACAAAATCACTTTGAATTTGATGAATGTATTGTGTTAAATACAGTTATAATGGGCCATAAGAGATTATATGAAATAATGGAAGAAAAAGATGCCCTATATATGAAAGAGGATTTTACAGAAGAAGATGGAATAAAAGCATCTGAATTAGAAGGGGAATTTGCAGAACTAGATGGATGGGATGCAGAAGTAAATGCTGAAAAGTTATTAATGGGATTAGGTATTGAAAAAGACTTGCATTCTAAAAAAATGAGTGAGTTAAAGGGAAATGAAAAGGTTAAAGTTTTATTAGCTCAAGCATTATTTGGTGAACCGGATATCCTTTTACTAGATGAGCCTACTAACCACTTAGATTTTAGAGCTATTAACTGGTTAGAAGAGTTCTTAATAACTTATGAAAAGACAGTTATAGTAGTATCCCATGATAGACACTTCCTAAATAAAGTGTGTACCCACATGCTAGATATTGACTTTGGTAAAGCTAAATTATTTGTTGGAAACTATGATTTTTGGTATGAATCAAGTCAATTAGCTTTAAAATTAATGAAAGAACAAAATAAAAAGAAAGAAGAAAAGATTAAAGAATTACAAGCCTTTATTGCAAGATTTAGTTCTAATGCTTCTAAAGCTAAGCAGGCCACTTCTAGAAAGAAGCTTTTAGATAAGATTACAGTAGATGATATTCAACCATCCTCAAGAAGATATCCTTTTGTTGGATTTACACCTGAGAGAGAAGCTGGCAAAGATATTCTTATGGTAGATGGAATTAGTAAAACTATAGATGGAGTTAAAGTATTAAATAATGTAAGTTTTACTGTAAGTAAGGGTGACAAGATAATAGTACTTGGAAGAAATGAAATTGCTAAGACGACTTTATTTAAAATACTAATGGGTGAAATAGAGCCAGATGAAGGAACTTTCAAGTGGGGAGTAACTATAACAAAGGATTACTTACCTAAGGATAATAGCTCTTATTTCGAGGGATTAAACTTAAACTTAGTAGATTGGTTAAGACAGTATTCAGAAGAAAAATCAGAGACTTTTATAAGGGGATTCTTAGGAAAAATGTTGTTCTCTGGAGAAGAACCTCTTAAGATGTGTAATGTATTATCTGGAGGAGAAAAGGTAAGATGTATGTTCTCAAAGCTTATGTTATCAGGAGCTAACATGTTACTTTTAGATGAACCTACAAACCACTTAGACTTAGAATCTATTCAAGCTGTGAATAACGGACTTGTTGCTTTCAAAGGAACAATGTTATTTACATCTCATGACCACAAATTTATTCAAACTATCTCTAATAGGGTAATAGAAATTACACCAAAGGGTGTATTTGACAAAGAAATAGAATTTGATGATTTCTTAGAAGATGATGAAATCCAAAAGAATATAGATTCAATGTATCAATAGATAAAATGGGTGATTTAATTAAATCACCCATTTAAATTAAAAAGAAATTATTTTGTAGTACTTATAGTCTTATGTATCTCCTTGTAAAATTCATTTATTTTTTCAGTATTATTTAAGAGCTCTAGAGCTTTAAGGGCTGGACTAGATGTATCTCCACCAGCACAAGAACCTATGGCTTCTAACCATGTCTTTGTAATTTCAGTAGCTAATTCTTCATATGTTTTACTCATAATACTTCCTCCCATATTCTAAATTTCATATTAAAAATATTATATCATCAATTGACTCCACATTTCATACATATAGTATAAAAATTTTGAATATAGTTAATAATAGGAACTATAGGAAGAAAGTGGGGATAATTTATGAACAATAGATATGAGGAAGAATTAAAACAAATAGAGCAAATAAACCAAATATTTTCTCAAATATCAGATGGTTTTAATGAGTTAGATAGTGCCATAGATAATCTATCTAGTAGATTAGAAATTCTAGAGGAAAAGTCAGATGATCTGATGGCCCAATACGGAAAATTAATAAATAAATATTATAAAAACTAAAAGTTAATATTTTAAATATAGAAATTAAGAACAGTTTAAAATACTGGTCTTTTTTTTATAAAAAAATTGACTAGAATATAATTTGTTGCTAATATCAAAGATAATGGATAAATTATAGAATACATATGAAAGAAGGAGAAACTTTGGACAAAGGTATAATGGATTTGATAAAAAATTTAATAGTAGCTGGCATAATAGCTTTAATTATATCTGTATTTATTAAGCCCACTTTAGTAAAGGGAAACTCCATGTATCCAAGTTTTCATAATAATGACTATTTACTTATAAATAAAATCCCCTATATATTAATGGAACCAAATAGAGGGGATGTGGTGATTTTCAAAACTTCTATTATGACATCTACAGTAAAAGTAAATAACTTGGTAAAACGAGTAATAGGGGTAGGTGGAGATTTAGTAGAGATAAAAGATGGAAAAATATATGTTAATGGAGAAAAAATTAAAGAAAGCTATATTAATGATAAATATACAAACAGAGATTTAAGAATAAGGGTTCCTAAAGACAGTTTTTTTGTAATGGGAGATAATAGGGAAATTAGTTTAGATAGTAGAAAATTAGGTCCAATAAAAAAAGATCATATAAGGGGAAAAGCATTTTTTAGAATATATCCCTTTAATAAATTAGGAATGATTAAATAAAGAATAAGACAATTTTTAAACTAATACTATAATGTAGATTTCGTAGTAACAAATTGGCTTTATATGTGCCTACTTCATGAAAATATATTGAAAATCTTTTCCATTGAAGTCCTTGTCACAAGCGAAAGTGTGAATTTTCGTAGATAGGTTCATGAGTCATGTTGGATTATCATAGGATGTTGTGACGTTCCTCAATTCCAAAAATTTTCAATATATTTTCCCTTATAGGCAAGTTAGTGTATAAAGAAATCTTAGTGTTACGAAATCTATGAAGGTGGAGGTGAATTATATATGCTATTAAATAATAGAGAAGGATTATGTTTTGAAGCAAAAAAGGCTAAATATTTACCCAATTTGTTTGTTGCCATACTATTGGGAATAGGATTTTTCATAGTAGGACAGCTTTTAGGAGTAGGAGTATCTATCATAATATCATTAATTAAAATAAAGTTTACTAATTTAAGTGCATTTGTAACCCAATTAATTATAATGTTTTCCTTAATTAGTGCATGTGTGTTTTTTTGGGTGAAGTTCATAGAAAAAAGAAAAATATCTACATTGGGATTTTACAGGAAAAATGCTTTCAAGAATTATATGAGAGGATTTTTTATAGGATTAATATTATTTTCTATTGTAACCTTCATTTTATTTGTAACAGGAAATGCTATACTAGATAAAAATTTTCATGGAAAAGTGGGAGTAGCAGCTATAGGAAGTGTTTTATTGGTTTTACCTGGATGGATAGTTCAAAGTGCTACAGAAGAAATCTTAACAAGGGGATGGCTTATGAATGTAATAGGAGCTAAATATAATGCTGGATTAGGCCTTATAGTATCTTCCATGCTTTTTTCCGTAGCCCATTTTTTAAATCCTAATGTGAATAGTATAGCCTTAATTAATATTGTATTAGTAGGTCTGTTATTTGGACTTTATGTTATAAAATATAAGGAATTATGGGGTGCATGTGGTATTCATGCCTCTTGGAACTGGGGACAGGGTAATATTTATGGATTTGAAGTTAGTGGTAATCGAGTAGATACGGGAACCTTGTTTAAATTAAAATCTATTGGACCTCATTGGATAACGGGAGGTAGTTTTGGACCTGAGGCTGGACTTGTATCTACATTAATTTTAATAATAGGTATTTTTGTACTATTAAGTCTAATAAAGAAGGAAGCACAAAAACCCATTTAAAATCAAATGGGTTTTTTGCTTTATATCTTATTACATTTTTCTAAAGACACCCTTCACAAGTCCTAATATTTTCACATCATTACATATTATAGGTTCCATAGTATGATTTTCTGGTTGCAATCTGATATAATCACTTTCCTTAAAAAATCTCTTTACAGTAGCTTCATCTTCTAGCATGGCTACCACAATATCTCCGTTACATGCAGTTTGTTGTTGTTTAATAAGGACATAATCTCCATCTAGAATTCCTGCCTCAATCATACTGGTTCCTTTTATAGTTAACATAAAATAATTATTGTCATCCACAAAGTTTTTGGGAACAGGAAAAGAATCTTCAACATTTTGTACTGCCAATATGGGAGCTCCTGCAGTAACTTTGCCTACTACAGGAACATTTACTGTAGTAGTATTTACTAGAATGCCATCCTTCGTATCTAAAATTTCTATAGCTCTTGGCTTAGTAGGATCTTTACGAATATAGCCTTTTTTTTCTAATTTAGATAAGTGATTATGTACAGTGGAAGTAGATTTTAAACCTACTGCTACACAAATTTCTCTTACTGAAGGAGGATAGCCCTTTTCACTTACTGTATATTTTAAAAAATCAAGTATTTTTCTTTGCTGATTAGTTAATTCATCTTTCATACGATTACCTCTCAATTCTCCAAATATAAGTTCTTGTAACTATTATAGCATATATTCAGAAAGATAATCAAACATTTGTTCTAAAAAACTCTTTACTGCGAACGAATGTTCTGGTAAAATTGAGATGTGAAAAGAACGTATGTTTGGAGGTGCTTTAATGTTAGGATTTATACTAAAATATAAGAGGGAAAATATTATTATATTAATAATGTTAATAATAGGAGTATTTTTATGCACAACTGTGTCTGGAGTTAATAATTTCCCTATAAAGGAAGAAAAAAAGTACATAGAAATTTATATAGAAAAGGGAGATACCATATGGACTATAGCAAGAAAATTTACATCTAAGGAAGAAGATATACGAAAAACAGTCCATATGATAGGTGAAATTAATAATTTAAATTCATGGGATATATATCCTGGACAAAGTATAAAAGTTCCGACAAATTAAAAGGAATGTGGATTTATAAAGTCCACACTCCTTTTTTTATTCTTCTAACCACTCAAATTGTTTAATAATTTGTCTCTTAGAATCTTTTTTATGAGCCGCATAGAGTTGAGTTGTGGTTACATTATCATGATCTAATAAATTTTGAACATCGTATATGGAAAACCCATTTTGAATTAAGGAGGTGGCAGCTGTTGCCCTTAACTTATGGGGACTATATCCATTATCTTTAGTAGTTCCTAAAGCTATTGCTGTATATTTTTTTACTAATTGCCTTATGGCTCGTTGAGTCATCCGAGTTTTTTGTAAAGATAGAAAAAGGGCATCCTTATGTTGTTCTAGTATCTGAGAATCCTCAGGGCGTTCCTTTTTAATATATTCCATAATGACTTTTTCCACAGATTTATTTAGGGGCATATTAACTTCTTTTCCCCTTTTTCTATATATTTTAAAATCACCTCTACTAAAATTAAAAGAAGATATGTTTAGTTGTTCTAATTCTTTTAATCTTAAACCATAGGTTACAAATAGAATTAATATGGCCTTATCCCTTGATTTAGTTTTTTTCCAGTAAATTAGTTCTTTATCCGTTAGTCCTATTCCAGTTTCCACTGCATCTAACATTTTTGCTACTTCATCAATTTCTAATCTTTTTATGGCATCGGGTTGAGGTTTAGGTAATCTTATGGGATTAAATCCATCCGTAATGTTATTATCCATTATTTCATCCCTATATAAAAATTTAAATAATACGGCAAGGGAAGATTTTTTTCTAGCCAGTGCCCTATTGTGGTTTTCCATGACTACAGTGGAGGTGTGATTTTTAATAATATATCTAGTACAATAGTCTCCTAAAAATCTATTAATATCTTTAGCTTTTAATTTATTAAAATCTTCATTAGGAATTAATCTGGTATCTTCAGCATTAGTATGACTAGTTTTGTTCACCAAATACTTACAAAAGAATAATATGTCCTGTAAGTAGGCATATCTACTAGATAGGGCTATACCATTTTTTAAATATATAAAAAAATCATCCATAAAGTGGGGTAATTCTTTTTCTAGATAAATACATTTTTCTATTAAAGAATTTTCTGTATGAACAATATTATTTGGTTTATCTGATTTGTTATGTATCTTAAAATCCATGATTGACCTTCCTTTATAAAATATAAGTTTTTTTAAAGTATAATATGTATTAGTCATAGATGTCAAATAAGATATTAATTTCCTATTGCCTTGGAAATAGTGAGATTTCATCATTTTTCCTATTATCTTATATATATGTTTTAGATTATTACATAAATGGGTAAAAATAAGAACAAATAGATAAGAAATATGGAGGTTTTCAATGAAATATAAAAGGATCAAGACAGCAGAATTTGTAGATAGACCTAACCGATTTATTTCCCATGTGGCAATAGATGGGGAAATAGAAACTGTTCATGTGAAAAATACAGGTAGGTGTAGAGAAATTTTAGAAAAGGGAGTAAGGGCAATTTTAGAAAAAGCAGAAAATACTAATAGAAAAACAAAATATTCCCTAGTAGCTGCCTATAAGGAAAATAAGACATTGATAAATATAGATTCACAAATTACAAATAAGGTAATATATGAAGCTTTAGATGAAAATAAGGTGGAGGAATTGCAAGACTTGGATTGTGTAAAAAGAGAGGCAAAGAAGGGAAATTCTAGATTTGATTTGTATTATGAGAAGGGTAATTCAAAGGGTTATGTGGAAATTAAAAGCGTTACCTTAGAAAAGGATGGCATAAGTATGTTTCCTGATGCTCCTACAGATAGAGGACGAAAACATGTTTATGAATTAATAGACCTTTTAGATGAAGGCTATGAAAATTATATTCTGTTTTTAATACAAATAGAGGATATAAAAAAATTTACTCCAAATGTGGAAATGGATCCTAAATTTTTTGAAGCTTTAAAGATTGCTAAGGATAAGGGTGTAAACATATTAGCTTACAATTGTATTGTAAAAGAAGATGAACTTATAATCAATGATAAGGTAGAAGTATTAATGTAGATAAATTACAAGTTTTCACGCATTTAAGAATAAATTAAGTTAGATTATGGATACTATAAATTGAAAATAAAAATTTATAGTATAGGAGTGACGATAATAAGTGGATACAAAATCTGAATTTAACTTAAATCTTCCAGAAAAATTACCACCTCAAATGCAAAGTAAGAAACCTGGGGTTGAGTATAAAATGAATCCTCTTCCTATATATTCTCATCCATCTTATAAATATAGTGGTGAAAAATTACTTAATAAAGTAGCCTTAATAACAGGAGGAGATAGTGGTATAGGCAAAGCAGTGGCCATAGCCTTTGCAAAAGAAGGAGCACACATTGCCATATCCTATTTAGATGAAAAGGATGATGCTCAGTTAACTAAGTACTTAGTTGAGAAGGAAAATAGAAAGTGTATATTACTTCCAGGTGATATAGGAGATGAAAGTGTTTGCAATGAAATAGTTAAGAAGGTAATTGATGAATTTGGGCAATTAGATGTATTAGTAAATAATGCAGGAGAGCACTATGCTCAAAGGAGCATATTAGACATAACTGCTCAACAATTAAAAAGGACATTTGACATAAATGTATTTTCTATATTCTATTTAATAAAGGCAGCCCTACCCCATTTAAAGGAAGGTAGTAGTATAATTAATACGGCCTCTGTAACTGCTTATAAAGGAAATGAACAGGTAATGGACTATGCTTCATCTAAGGGAGCAGTAGTATCTTTAACCAGGTCTTTGGCCATATCATTATCAGATAAGAGAATTAGAGTAAATGGTGTGGCACCAGGACCTATATGGACCCCTTTGATAGCAGCTACTTTTAGTCCACAAAAGATTACTGAGTTTGGAAAAAATACAGAATTCGGTCGTGTAGGACAACCAGTGGAAGTGGCACCTGCATATGTATATTTGGCGTCAGTTGATTCTTCCTATGTAACAGGACAAATGATTCATGTAAATGGGGGATATATTATAAATGGCTAAGTACATTGAAATTAGTAATCAATCCTTTTAAAACTATATAAATTATGATAACATAAGGGCATATTTAAATATGTCCTTATATTTTGTTGGAGGGGAAATCATGCTTAAAAAATTTAGTAATAACATATACTACATGCCTCCTTTGGAAGAAACAGATAGACCAATATTGGCAGCCATAATAGGCAGGGATAAGGTTTTAATAGTTGATGGAGGAAATTCAACAAATCATGCAAAGTCGTTCTTATGTGAATTAGATAATTTAGGAATATATAAAAAAAGACTTTTAGCCATAACCCACTGGCACTGGGATCATGTGTTTGGAATTAAAGAGATGGATACATTAACCTTTTGCCATAAATATACGGCAAATAAGATAAAAGACATGATGGAGCTTGATTGGTCAGATGAAGCTTTAGATGAAAGAGTAGCCATGGGGGAAGAAATAGAGTTTTGTAGTGAAAAAATAAAAGCAGAGTTTAAAGATGATAGAAATATAGAATTAAAGGTTCCAGAAGTGATTTTTGAAAAATCCATAAGTATAGATATTGGAAACCATATATGTACTTTAGAACATGTGGGAGGAGAACATTCTTCAGATTCAGTTTTTGTATATTCAACGAAGGAAAAAATACTTTTTATAGGTGATAGCTTATTTGTGGATATTTATAATGGAGAATGGAGTTGGACGGTAGAAGGTGTACGAAAATTAGGAGAAAAAATACTTTCTTATGATGCAGAATATTTTGTAGAATCCCATGTGGATGAAAAAATTCCTAGGGAAAAGATGGAAGAAACAATAAAACGTTATGTGAAAATAGGTGAAATTGTAGAAGAATTGGGTTATAATAGAAATGCCGTATTAGAGAAGATGGAAAGACAATTAAGATATATAACAGAGGATGATCTATTAAGTGTAGATTGGTATATATCAGGACATTTTAAGAAAAGGGTGAAGTAATAGTATGGGACAAATAAACGAAGACGTTCAAGAGATATTTAACTATAATGTATTTGACTTTAAAACAAAGGAAGATTTTATTTTGTACCTTAGATATCTTATAATAACTACTCAAATAGAATTAGATCGTTATAAAGTTTACTTAAGAGAGTTAGATAAAAAGATAAAGGATTATGGACTAGAGAAAGATAAGCATGTAAAAATACCTACCCTAACATTTCATGATTTTAATGATAAACTTAGAAGTTTAAGCTATTATTTACTAAATATGGTGGGAGAAGATAAAGAAGGGATAATATCTTATAAAAGATTCAGAAAAATGGCTGATGAAATGTCGGAAGAATTGGAATTTGAACTTAATGAGTTAGAGGAAGAGATAAGACTTATAATCGATCAATGTAGTAATAATAAAGCATGGTGTCTACATTTATCGGATATAACATTAAACGGCCAATTACAAATCCACAATAAGGAAATGTATAGGAAAATTAAAAACTACGTACTAATACATAATAATCCAGTAGAGATACCTGAATATGATTACTATGAAGGAGCTTGGCTGTTAGATTTACAAAGGAAATCACAAATCTTTTATGATACTACAAGAAAAGTATTCCAACATATGAAGAAGGATTATTCTGTGCTTATAGAAAAGAGTATTAGAATAAAAAGAAAAGTTTATGAAAATAGAAAATATGTGGGAATTGAATTAGAATAGGAGCGTGCCTGAGATGGCATGCTTTTTTTATAGATATATAATGGTTTACCATAATGATATTATGTGGAATAGAAAAGGCGATTGACCGTATAGGTCTATATAAGTTAAAGAAGGCATTTAATGGATATGTATCAAAGATAGGAGGAGAGATTAAGCATAATTATCGAATGGTTGCTGTTTGAGAATGGTAAAAAATATGTAAAATCATTATAAAAATTACAAATTTCATAATTGAAGTTAAATAGATAAAATTATATGGATTCAAAAAATATGTAAATCATAGTATACAAAAATAAATTACTATAAAGATTTATAAATATTTAGTTTTCAAGGAAATTTATACCTGTAAGGTAAAAAGAATAAGCTTTAATATATTTAGTATATAATTCAAATCTAACTATTCCTTAAATATACATTTAAAGAATAGTTAGATTTGAATTATATATTCTAAAAACCCCTATCTTTTCTCCGATTCCTTGTGATTTTATATAATTCCTAATTGATATCAAAAATGTATTTTGTATCATTAAATAATTTTTTTATCATTTTATTGAATAATTTTATTTAGCTCAATTTTAAATTTTTACCCAGTAATTATCAATCTTTTAATATTTTTTGTTTTTGAATTATATTCAATATCTCAATGAAAATTTTCCGCATTTATATATATTTACATTTCTATTTTAATACTATTTCACATCTTTTAAGAAACTATTCTACCATACATAATATAATTATGGTAAACTCATAAATGATATAATTGGTATGCTTTTTCATATAGATCTAAATAAAAGGTATTTTATATTTGTCAATGAAAATTTAGAATTGATAATGCTGAAAAGTCTATCAACATGTAGAATGGACTTACATAACAATGAGTATTTATATTTTATATAAATTCATTTTATACGCCCTATCTTTCTTATGGGTAAATCAATATAATTCTAATTAGGAACACATGTTCTGGAGTCTCTGAAATAGTACTCTTACCTTATTTATATGGTGGATATATCTATTTGTTTAAGCATCATTAGAGAGCTTTAACTTTGTATTAGAAAAATCAGTCATATATAAACTCAGAACGGATGTTCTTGTACGTGCAAATAGGCATTTACATTATAAATTGAAATATATTAAGTTTACCATAATATAAATATGGAAACTTAGTACTCTCATAAGGATTAGAGTTCTATCTAAAAAGAAATGTATCTTCACAAAGCTATTGATTTAAAAGCAAAAAAACAAGGCTTATATATGGAATTATAGCCTTGTTTTCTGAAGAGTTTTATCTAAAAACACAAAAGTCACTTATAAAAACATTATGTAAACTAAAGATAAAAATCTTCTATAGTCTTATCTTTCAGATCTTGAGTTATGCCTATATACCTCAAAGTTATGCTTGGAGATGAGTGATTAAAAATATCTTGAAGTATGGCTATGTCTTTATAAATTTGATAATGCCAATATCCAAAAGTTTTTCTTAAAGTATGAGTGCCTATTTCTGAAAGACCTATGATACTTGCTGCATTATTTAAAATTCTATAAGCTTGAATTCTTGAAATAGGATTATTCTTTCCTTTTCTACTTTTGAATAGATAAGTATCATCACTCATGTTTCCTATGTATTTTTCGAAATCCTTTCGAAGTTGGCTATTAATTAAAAACCTTTTTTCCTTGCCTGTCTTCTTCTCGATTATTATAATATGATTTCTATCACGTATATGGTAAACTCTTAATCTTAACAAGTCACTAATTCTAAGTCCTGTATTTATTCCAGCCACAAATAATAAATAATTTTTATAACCACTTTTCAAGAGCTCGTTTTTCATCTCTTCAATCTTATGTTTATCCCTTATAGGCTGTACAAATTTCACCCTTAAATTCCCCCTTTTTTCACACAACTCCACATTAAAATTATATTACATTTAATGTTACAATGCAATGAATTATGTTACATTAGTTATTTCGACACATGTCGAAGTATTGAAATTTCAATGCATATAAGGGAAATGCCAATGTAACACTTTGTATAAAGTGTTACATTTGGAAAGGGTCTATATATGGATTTTTTATATAGTTCTTTTAAGGAGTTTTTTGGTATGCCGTCGACTTATAGGGCCTAATATAATTAAAATCCTCTTAAAACTTATTTTAGAGATTCGTTTTAATTTTCTTAGAAGTACCTTAAAAGAAATGTTCTAGTCTTAGTTTTTTCTATGGCAAAACCAAAGATAGTTTACCATAATATTATTATAACCACCTCTTGGTGTTAATTGATCTTACAATGTCATATAATGAAAAAACATGTCTTTAAGATCAATTGTACTAAGGCATAAAAAAACAAGCCTTATAATCAAAAATATAGGCTTGTTCTTTGCTTACTTTAATTTAAAATTTATAAAATCTATGGCGTTGTTATCTAGCTCTTGGATAGTATATAAATATCTTTCTGCTAAAGATGAATTACTCCATCCTAGTTGATCTTTCACTTGCTCAGATGAAGCACCTCGTTTTAAAGCATGGGCAGCTAGAGCGTGTCTTAAATCCCTTGGTGAATAGGTCCTTGACAGGCCAGCATCTTTGCAGGCTTTTTCTAAGATAATTCTAATCCATCTATCTGATATTTTACTTCCTTTTTTGTTTAGGAATACATAGGAATCTTTGGAAATGGCATAATCTAGATTGGATTTATAGTCTAATAAAAGTTGCCAAACGTCATTTTTTACTTTTACAAATCTATCCCCTTTAGGTGTACTAAATTTAATCCCTACATTGTTCCTAGAATCTAAAACAAATTGGTTCCATTTTAATTCTACCGCTTCTTTTAAAGTCAACCCTGATGTGAAAATCAAAAGAGATATGGCATAGTCTCTTGGGTTATATCCTCTCAGCACTGTAATTAGTTTATCTAAATCTTCCCAGCTAATGATCCTATCCTTAGATATTTTTCTAGTGGCTTTGATTTTTCTTATATTTTTAAAGTGATTATAGTCTATGTATTCTCTCTGTACTAAATAGTTAAAAAAACTATATAATTGACTATAAAATTTTTCAGCAGTGGTTAAAGCTAATTTATTTTCATTTACTAAAGTGATTACATAGTCTATGTAATCTTTACAATCCTGAAGGGTTATATGTTCAAAGTTATCCTTTTGTACAAAATCTAAGAAACATATTATATCCCTCTTATAATCCTTTTTGCTTTTGGGATTTTTAAGTCTATGTAAAAAGTCGTTTATTATGTATATGCTTTCCATAATATATATTTAATACCTCCAATCTGTCTATATTTATATTGTAAGGTAAAAATGCGCTTTTTTAAACAAATTTTTATTAGTTTACCATAAATGATTTATGTAAATGGAATTTCGCCTATACTATAAATTCTATTAATTAGTATATAATAGAGCTTATATCTGGAGAAACCTCTTTCTTAAAATTAGCAAAGATAACCACATAAAAGGAAATTATATAGTATCTTATTGTGCAGCAACAGAACGTATGTTCTCAAGGCGTAAAATTAGCACTTAGACTGTATTTAATCATACATGGCTTAATTTCAAACTTTATTTTTCAATCAGAATGAGATTGAGTGCCCTTTTTTAGCGGTTCGAACGTATGTTCTGCAAAAATAGAGACCTATAGTTATAGGTCTCTATTTTTCATGCTCCTTTGTATTTTCTTTAAAACTTTCTTTGAACCTCTTTTAATGTCTTTTTCAAGCTTTCTACATTCATAGGAAGTAAATAATGAATTTATATCATATCCTTTTGGGTAAAGATTTTCTCTTTTTATTAGGATATTTATTCTTTTAATGTTTATACTTTTAAACTTATTATCTACCATTACTTCTATATTATAGTTTTTATCTTTTTCCTTATAGACTATGGCTTTTTCATTAGTATCTAATAATAGAACCTTGTCTCCTACTCTAAAATCATATATGGTTTCATCTGTTCTACATATAGGATCTTTTTGTTCTTTTCGTATTTTTCTTGAATCTACAATGTTATAGTTATATTCTTTAGTATCTATATATGTCCTTGCTTTATTTAATATTTTTTCCTTTAAACCCATTCTCTTTGATATCCAAAGAGCATTACTATCTCCAGCTTTACCAATAACCATTTCATATAACGGATCTAAAGTTTTTGGATTAAACTTCATATAAGCATTTTGAAATTCTGGGTGATTATGAGCATAATCCTTTATATTAGAATAATGGGTAGTGGCAATAGTTATAGCTCCCATATGATATAATTCCTCTAGTATGGCAATGGCAAGTCCAGCTCCCTCGTTAGGCTCTGTCCCTGTACCAATTTCATCAAACAATACCAAAGAGCTATTATTAGCTTTATACACAATTTGTGCGATGTTTTTCATATGGGATGAAAAGGTACTAAGGGAATTTTCTATACTTTGATTATCGCCTATATCTACAAATATATTATCAAATATAGATAAACTACTTCCTTCAGATGCACTTATGTGTAATCCAGATTGAGCAGCTAAAGTCAAAAGTCCTATAGTTTTTAAGGCTACAGTCTTACCTCCTGCATTTGGACCTGTAATTACTAGTGTTCTATAATCATTTCCAATATGAAAATCAAGAGGTATACATTCTTCCTTTAAAAGAGGGTGTCTTCCCTCTATTATATTGATATATCCATGAAAATTAATATTAGGCTCTACTCCATTTATATAATTACTATATTTCCCTTTAGCAAAAATCATGTCGTATTGACTAATTAATTCTATGTTAATACTAAGAGATTGTATTTCTTCATATAGCATACCTGTTAAATAAGCAAGTATTTGATATTCTTCACCCTTCTCTTTGTATTTTAAACTTGTAAGTTCTTCGTTGTATTTACAAATACTAGAGGGTTCTATAAAAACTGTAGTTCCCTTTGAAGAAACATCTAGTACTGTTCCATCAATCTTATTCTTATAAGATGATTTTACAGGAATAGTATACCTATCATTTCGTTTTACTACGTGAAAATCTTGTATATATTTTTTATATTTGTTGGATAAAAGAATTTTACTTAATCTTTGCTGTATATTTTCTTCTGTATTAGAGATTTTTTTTCTTATTTTAAATAATTCCTTAGAGGCGTTAGAATCAACTTTGTTATTTTTAATAGAGTTATTAATTTCATCTTCAATAAAATTAAGTGAACTAAGAGCTAGAGCATATTCACTTAATGTGGGTGCATAAAAGGCTTGCTCTATCATGAACTTTTTTAATCTTCTACTTCCTCTTAAAAAATCAGATATATTAATAAGTTCACCAGGGTCTAAAATACTTCCCTTCTGTATCTTATCCATTAGGAATGTTATATCATGTATCCCATCAAAGGGTACATGATTAACGTTATTTAATAAATTCTTCGCCTCACTTGTTTCGTTTAATCTTTTTTTAACTCCCACCATATTAGTAAGGGGTTTTAGATTATCTATCAAATTTTTACCTAAACCACTTATGCAGAAATTTTTAAGTTCTTCTTTTAATTGAGTATACCCTAATTTTTCTAATGTATTTATATTCATAACCATTTACCTCATACCCTTATTTGATTTTAATATTATTTTTCTAATACTAGATTCTGATAAATTATAGATTTCCATAATAGTATCAATGGAATGACCTTCTTTATATTTATGGCAAATATCCTTGTTTCTTTTTTCCATAAATTCTCTAGTACCATTAACTTGTCCCCAGGGCACTCTGGTTCCTTCATTCTTAGGAATATATATCAATTCACCATCTACATATTTTTGAATTTCTATTAATAAACTTTTCGGTAAAATATCTTTTCCATTTTTATAACTCACCTTTTAAATCCTCCCATATTTATAAGTCTTATTGTGAGAAACGACTTAATAAATAAGGGTTATACTAATATTAGTTAAACACACTTATTTATTAAGTCGTTTAACTTCCACCTCTAATAAGTAAGATTTATTTTTTAGTAACATAAATTACAACTCCTTTTATACTTAATATTATTCTTAATAATTATCTCATGGAATTCATTTTATTTTCAAGAGAATTATTTTTTATAATTAAACTTTCACAACGTAATGACATGTATAAAACTAATAAGGACATGAATTCATGTCCTTTATTTATGTAGAGATACTTCTATAAGTTAATATACCATTTTATCACGAATAGAAATTTTATTTATTTTCACTATATTTCAGAACATAGAAAAAAGCTATTAATTAGGAGTAACCCTTATTGTTGGGTAAGCTAATTTAATGTTCTCTTCCTTGTCAAATCTTTGTAGTATATCTTGCCATATGTCATTTACCGTAGTACGTCTTTGCCGCGGTATACAAAGATAACGTATAGTTAATTGAATTCCACTTTCTTTTACATCCATATATACAATTGGTGTTAATTTATTATAGTGAATCAAATATGTTTTTTGTGCATGTTGAATCATTTTAGATGCTTCTTCAGACAAATGTAGAGAATGATTGTTAATAATATTAGTTAATATGTCTTTAGCCTTTTGCCAATCACTTTCAAAAGTAATGAGTACCTTTATTTCATTCCAAATATATTTAAATCCTTTATTATAGTTAATCAGTGAATTTACAAATATATAGTAATTAGGAACATTTATAATACGTCCTGTACTTTGTTCTCCATCCTCATAGGATGATATTTCCATTAAAGTAAATTGAAACATACGTATATCTATCACATCTCCTTGTTGGTTATTAATTAGGATTCTATCACTAACCTCAAAGGGTTTTCTAAGTATAATAAAGAGCCATGCTACAATATTTGCAAACAAATCTTTTAGTGCTATAGCTATACCTGCTGACACAAGACCAAAATAGGTAGTTAGACTATCCATAGAATCTAACCAAAGAAATACTGAGAATATAACAAAAACAGAACTAAAGAAATAATATACTCTTTTTTTTGCCACATAGTATTTGTTATTATGTTCCATAATAGAATACAAAACACGATTAATGACTCTGATTAGTAATAAGGTTACAATTAACCCTATAAGGGTCCAACCTCCTTTATATAGTAGATGATTCTCATTTATATATGTCCAAGCTACTTGCAAAGTAATCTCCCCTATCTAATAAGTTAATATTATATAATGATTTATTTAATATTACAAATGTTTATGTTTTAAACTATACACTAATTCTTAGTAAATTTAAATAGGTAAACTTTTCGAAAGTCTACCTATTTTTAATCTAAAGATATGTTCTTAATTTCTTTATAAACTCCATTATCTATAATATCTATGGTTATATCCTTATTTAAATATGGTATAGTACAATCTTTATTCCTCATAAGAATTAGTAAGTTTATATAAAGTGAGGTATTTCTTATGAGTCCTAAACAAGAAGATATTTTTCTCCATTTATTTACTAAATTTAAACCTATAGATAAATTTTTTGCTGTTAAAATATTAGAGGATCTACTAATAAAAGGAGAGTTATGTATTGAAGAAATTCATCTTATGTTTTCAAATCGGAAAAAAGCTAAAATAAGAAAAATAATGGATGAATTATATAAAAATCACTTGATTCAAGAAACTGAAAAGAATAATAAAAAAATATATAAAATTACTAATTTAGGAGAACAATTAATTATGGAAAGTTACAAGAATCATCCTTTCTTCTGAAAACTAAAAACATAATTAGTAAAATGAAAATTTTACTAATTATGTTTGCCTTTTAAACAGATGCTTTTTCGAAGTAGTAACATATGAATACTATATTGCATAATTTATATTAAGAAAAAAACAAATACTAGATTTATAAACCATAAAATCTACATATTTAATAAAGGGGGTGCGATTTTATGGCTGATAAGCAATGTGGTTTCTGCGGTGGATGTGGAGATGAATTATTATTTTTCTTCTTACTATTAGTAATTATATTCTGTAATTGTTATGGTGGATATAGAGGATATTAAACAAATAAAAGAATTGGGATTTTGCCCAATTCTCCATACATAAATAATGATTCTATAAAAGGCTAGCATATATAGTTATGTAGATAATCTTATTGTATTTAGAAATTATTACTATTCTATAAGTTATTACTTTGGTTTATAATTTAATATTTCAAAACCATTAATTTCATCCACTTCTACGTAATTTCCTACTCCATCATAAAGCGTTTGAACTTCTATATCACTCATGCCATCTCCCTCATTTTCAACATAACCTCTAAATTTTAACTTTCTTCTAGTTTCATCTTTATATACTGCTAAAAGTTCACCTTTAATGTCCATGTACTCTTCCTCCTAAAAAAATATTTGAAAAAACTTTCTATACTTCTTATATTTTTCTCTTTAAACAAAAAAATATTACACTATATAACTTTAGATTTTTCATATATGAAGTTTTATTAGTCATTAGAAAAACACCTCCTTTATGAAATGAAAACTCATCACATAAATAGAAGGTGTTTATTGTTACATGCCAAATAACTTTATTAGTATAAAAACATGCTTAAGTAATATTAAACTGCAGTTCTTTCTATTCTTAATTTATCAGCTACCATGGCTATAAATTCACTATTAGTAGGCTTACCCTTATCGTTGTGTACCGTGTAACCAAATAGATTATTTATAGTATCTATTTTTCCTCTGCTCCATGCCACTTCAATAGCATGTCTTATAGCTCTTTCAACTCTACTTGGAGTAGTGTTGAATTTCTTAGCTATAGAAGGATATAATTCTTTTGTAACAGCACTCAACATTTCAATATTTTCAACTACCATTGAAATTGCTTCCCTTAAGTATAGGTATCCCTTAATATGAGCAGGAACACCAATTTCATGTATAATATTAGTTATTTCCGCCTCTAAACTTTGAACCTTATGTGGTCTTGTATTGGTATTTATTAATAAATCTCTATAATCAGATTTTCTTTCAACAGGTATAGTAGCAGCCCCCATTAACTGGCGAATTCTTCTAATAAAAATTTCAAAATCAAATGGCTTTACAACATAATAGTCTGCTCCTAAAGCAATCGCCCTTTGGGTAATTTTGTCTTGGCCAACTGCTGACAGCACTATTATTTTAGGCGTTTTACTTAAGTTCATACCTGCTAATTTTTCCAATACAGCCAAACCGTCTAAATGCGGCATTATTATGTCTAATACTAAAACGTCTGGTGGATTCTTTGAGACTAAATCAATAGCCTCCAAACCATCTTTAGCAATACCTATAATCTCTAAGTCATCTTGCTTTCCTAAGTATTCACATAAAATATCACAAAAATCTTTATTATCATCTGCGATTAAAACTTTCACTGGATCCACTTAATTATCCCCCCATCATTTAACTATGTAAACTAGTCGACTTATAATAAGTCCTAGGAAAAGAAATTCGACAAATGAGAGGGATTTCCTTCTAATTTTAGAAATATTATTTTTTTTAATACAAACTTTTATATAATTGCTTATATATTTAGTAAAATTAACATAAACAGCCAAAAGGATGCCCTAAGGACATCCTCTTCTTGCTAGTTTACTTTCGTATGATTGAATTTGAGCTTTATCTATCATCCATTCAATAAATATACCATACCCTTTAGTAGGATCATTTACAAATACATGGGTAACTGCACCTATGAGTTTCCCATTCTGGATAATAGGACTACCACTCATTCCTTGAACTATACCTCCAGTTTTTTTTAACAATCTCTTATCTGTTACTTTTATTACCATTCCTTTGGTACTAGAACTTCTTTGCTTACTTATTTTTTCAATATACACTTCATATTCTTTTACCGTATTATTTTCTATAGTTGTTAATATACTAGCCTTACCTACTTGGATTTCGTGTTGTCCTGCCACTTCTATAGGTTTTGAATATATGGAATCATCCATAGGCTTATACAAATGTCCATATATTCCGAATCTAGTGTTATATTCTAACTTTCCAATTGGCCTTGTAGTATCATAAAATATACCCTTTATTTCTCCCGGTTTCCCTCTCTTACCTTGTTTTATAGAAGCAACCTTTGATTTTATTACTTCTCCTTTTTCCACCGTTAATAATAAACCTGTATCAATATCAGTTATTGCATGGCCTAGTGCACCAAATACCTTACTATTAGGTTCGTAGAAGGTTAAAGTTCCCACACCTGCAGTTTTATCTCTTACCCATAAACCTATTTTGTAGTCTCTTTCTTCATATGTTTGTACAGGAGTAATACTAGTATTAAAAGTTCTATTTTTTCTTTTTACTTTTAATTTTAAAGATTTTCCTTTATTATCATTTATTACACTTATAACATGTTGAGAATCTTTTACCCTTTCATCCTGTATTTCTAAAATTGTATCTCCTATTGCAATTCCAGCTTCATGGGAGGGATTGTATTTTTTACCATCAATCCCCTTTATGTCTTCAGTACCAACAACCAATACACCTTTTGTACTTAATTTTACACCTATACATTGACCACCAGGAATTACTTGAAGTTTAGGTATTATATTTACAGTTACCTTTTTTATAGGAATTAATCCTAAAAAGTTTAATTCTAAATTAGTTCTACCTCTTTTAAGAGGATTTACATAGGTGGAAGCATAATTAGTCTTTTGTATCTTTAAAAACTCATTCTCCTCTTGTAAGGTGCTCACTTTAAACGGAAAATTAACGTCAATAGGTTGTCTTTCATTTTCAAATACTCTCACATTGTTTGGAAAAGTTAAAACATGAACTAAATCATAGCAGGCAAATAGGGAAAAGACTATTAGAATAAAAAACAGCAAAAAAAAGCGCTTGTTTTTATGATTAGTCAAGTAATATCACTCCTATTTTCCCTTGAAGCATTTAAAATGGTGTTCAATAGATTTGTGATATATGTTTAATTTAGCCTTTTTCTCACCTTATTATTCTCTAAAAAAAAACTCTTCATTTGGAAGATTTTAATGATTAATAAATTTTAGGTTGATAATACTAAAATAAATTATTATACAAAGAAAAAAGTCCATGTTTGCTAAAATCATGAACTTTTTTTATTCTACATTATACTTTTTTTATAAGATTTAGCTAAATTTAATAGCTCTTCTGCGTGTTTTAATGTTAAGTCAGTTATGGAATTCCCACCTATTAACCTACCTATTTCATTTAACTGTTCTTTATATGATAGTCTTCTTATATTGGTAGTTGTTGTATCTTCACCATAAGTTTTTTCTATGTAAAAATGATAATCAGCCATTTTTGCAATTTGTGGTAAATGGGTAATGCATAGTATTTGGTGATTTTTAGATATTATTCCCAGTCTTTCACTTACAATATCAGCAGTTCTTCCACTTATTCCAGTATCTATTTCATCAAATACTAAAGTAGGTACCTTATCAACATGTGCAAATATTGTTTTAAATCCTAGCATGATTCTAGAAATTTCTCCACCAGATGCAATTTTTGAAAGAGGTTTTAAACTCTCTCCTGGATTTGTGGAAATTAAAAATTCTATCTTATCTATTCCCTTTGCTGAAAAAACATTTGCCACAGAAG
Source organism: Anaeromicrobium sp. (assembly GCF_025210435.1). Classification (GTDB taxonomy): domain Bacteria; phylum Bacillota; class Clostridia; order Peptostreptococcales; family Thermotaleaceae; genus Anaeromicrobium. The sequence goes on along the minus strand of NZ_JAOART010000147.1, from coordinate 46,164 downwards.
AAGGTTCTGTAAATGCTACCTTAAAGGTTGCATTTTCCATATTTAAACTTTTTAATTGAGTTTCTAATTCTCCTTCAAGCTTATTGGCTAAATTTTTTCTAATCTGACTTAGTTCTAAAGAGAGGTCAGTTAAATCATTTTCTATTAAACTTAGATTTTCTTTTAGTTCTTTTCTCAAAACTTCACTATTATTTATATATTCTAACTCTTCTTCTATTTTATCCCTATAGATGAATATATCCTCTATTGTATCTCCATATTTTCTTTTCAAGTTATCTATTAAATTCAACCTATCTTGAATTTCTTCTAATCTATTAGGGTTATATTCCATAGAATCATTGTAATCTCTAATTTCACGAGTAATATCTTCTAAATTATATAGACTTTCTTGTAATGTCTCATATATAGTTAATATTCTACTATCTATATCCTTTATACTATTTATTTGACTTACTATAGTATTTAATTCATCTACTATAGACTTTTCCCTATTATTTCCATGGTACAAACTTTCATATGAATAACCCATGGTATTAGAAATCTTTTCAAATTGAGATAGTATATGTAATTCTTCTATTAAAGATTCTTCTTCATCAGCTTTTAAGTCAGCTGACATGATTTCATCAACTTGAAACTCCAATAAATCTTTTTTTCTTTCTCTTTCTCTGTCGTCACCGTACAGTTTAGTTAGTTGAGTTTGTATATTTTTATATTCCTCATACTTATCTTTTACTTCGTTTTTTAAAGGTGATATTTTCTTTTCACCATATGCATCTAACATATCAATATGATTTTCTGGGTATAATAAAGATTGATGAGCATGCTGACTAAAAACATCTATTAAATACTTAGAAAGTTCTTTTAAATACGAAACTGTCACCATTCTGTCGTTAATACGACATGTACTTCTCCCATTTGCATAGACAGACCTAGATATTATTAGGATGTCTTCATCTATTAACTCTATATCATTACTCAAAAGCTTGTCCTTTAGTTGATCATCACTTATGCTAAAAATCAATTGAATAGTAGCTTTTTCTGCATTATTTCTTACAATGGACTTATCTGCTCTTTCTCCTAAAGCCATACCTATAGCTCCAATTAAAATAGATTTACCAGCTCCAGTTTCACCACTAAGTATATTTAAACCATGGCAAAATCTAATTTCTAATTTATCTATTAATACATAATCCTTAATCATTAGTTGCAAAAGCATACTCATACCCCCGCTTTATCTTTAGTACATTAATTTCTTAAACTGTTCTACTAATTCGCCTACAGAATCTTCACTTCTAGCTAATATAAATATAGTATCATCACCAGCTATTGTACCTACTATATCTTTTATATTTAATGCATCTATTGCAGCACATGCTGCTTGCCCCGCTCCTGTAAGGGTTTTTAATACGACTATATTCCCTGATTTATCAATGGATAAAATGGAGTCTTTAAAGATCTTTACTAATCTGTTTGAGGCAGAACTTTCCTGAAGCTTCATAGTGGCATACTTATATTTTCCATTCAAGGCTAATACCTTAATTAATCTTAATTCCTTAATATCTCTAGATACAGTAGCCTGTGTAACATTAAAGCCATTTTTCTTTAAATACTCAGATAATTCTTCTTGCGTTTCAATTTCATACATTTCTATTAGTTCTAATATTTTTGCATGCCTAGAATATTTCATCTACTCAGTCCTTCCATCTTATAGTATATATTTAAATTTCTACACCATTTTAATAATCCCTTTAGAGGCCTTTTTATAAATAATTAGGAATAGAACTTAATCTTAAATAAAAGATAAGGCATATGAAAGAAATAAACTAGTCAGTTCTCTGAGGGATTTGGATTATTTTCAATGCATGGTGAGCGAGCATATTAAACATATGTAAGCGATTCCATAACGAAGAAAATAATTCAAATAACCAGTGAAATGACTAATTTATTTTTTGAATATGCCTAACCCTAAAGGCTATCTTTTATTTAAGATATTATGAGATTCATTAACTATACTTTCAATTAATTCTTCTAGATTCTCAACGCTCTCATTTTTACAATTTCTTAAATATGCTAAATATTCAATGTTTCCTTCAGGACCTTTTATTGGAGAAAAGGCTAATCCCTTTACTGATAAATTTTCCTGGATGCTAAATGATATTATTTTTTCTATTACTTCTCTATGAACATTAATATCCCTAACTACACCTTTCTTACCTACTTTTTCTCTTCCCGCTTCAAATTGAGGTTTTATTAAGCATACTATTTCACCATTTTCTTTTAAAAGGGATTTTACAACAGGCAAAACTAATTTCAAAGATATGAAGGATACATCTATGGAAGCAAACTCAAGTTTATCTACTAATTCCTTATTAATATACCTTATATTAGTTCTTTCCATTACTACTACCCTATCATCTTGCCTCAATTTCCAATCAAGTTGTCCATATCCCACATCTACAGAATATACTTTTTTTGCTCCATTCATAAGCATACAATCCGTAAAACCACCAGTCGATGCTCCTACGTCCATGGCAACTTTGTCCTTTAAAGATATAGGAAATTGTTTCATGGCCTTTTCTAGTTTTAATCCACCCCTACTTACATAGGGAATTGCCTTGCCCTTTACCACAATTTCCTTTGTACTATCTACTATAGTTCCAGCTTTATCTATTTTTTCGTTGCCTACAAAAACTAATCCAGCCATTATAGACCTCTTAGCCTTTTCCCTTGATGGAAAAAAACCCTTTTCAACTAAAAGTACATCTAATCTATTTTTTTGTTTCATTATAAAACTCCTTTTATATATTGAACTATACTATTAGAGTCTAGTTTATATGCTTCCATTAAAATTTTAGTATCTCCATGTTCAATAAATTCATCTGGAAAACCTAAGAGTTTTAAGTCACATTCAATATTTTCTTCATTAAACAACTCTAATACCTTATTGCCAAAACCACCTTTAACTAAATTGTCTTCTATAACTAATACATTTTCAATTCCATTACATTCTTTTATTAAAGTATCTTTGTCTAAGGGATTGGCAAATCTTGCATTTATCACCTTACACTTAATATTATCTTCTAATAATTTTATAGCCACATCATATGCTACTTTCACCATTTTTCCAATTGCAATTATACATACATGGTGTCCATCTACTAAGACCTCTGATTTACCACTAGACACATTATAATTAGTGCTTATAGAGGAAAAGTCTTCACTAATACCCCGTGGATACCTAATGGCAACAGGTTTATTTAAGCTCACAGCATATTTTAGCATATTTTCTAGTTCTTTACCATCCTTTGGAGCCATTACTGTTAGATTGGGAATACTTGTTAAAAATGATAGATCAAATACTCCATGATGAGTTTCACCATCATTTCCCACAATACCACTTCTGTCTAGGCAAAGTACAACAGGTAAATTTTGAAGGCATACATCATGTATTATTTGATCATATGCCCTTTGTAAGAATGTTGAGTATACGGCAAATACAGGTGTCAATCCACAGGTTGCCAATCCTGCTGCGAAAGTTACTGCATGTTGTTCAGCTATCCCTACATCAAAAAATCTCTTTGGATATTTTATTGAGAAATCCAAAAGACCAGTTCCTGTAGGCATAGCTGCTGTTATGGCAACTACATTTTTATTTTTATCACCTATATTTACAAGGGTTTTTCCAAAGACAGAGGAGTAAGATTCTTCTCCCTTAGGAGATTTTTTCAATGTCTTTCCACTGTTAATATCAAAAGGACCTATACCATGATATTTGTCAGGATTTTTTTCTGCAAAAGAGTATCCTTTTCCCTTTTTTGTTATGGTATGAACTAATACGGGTCCTTTTATTTTTTTAGCCCTTTCTAAAACAATTTTTAATTCCTTTATATCGTGTCCATTAACTGGACCTAAATATGTAAAACCTAACTCTTCAAATAAAACTCCCGGTACAAGGAGATGCTTCAAACTGCCCTTAGCTCTTGAAGCTGTTCGAGCCATGGTTTTTCCAACAGCAGGGATTTTACTTAATAATTGCTCTATATCATCTTTGGCCTTTACATATGTGGGATCTGTACGTAATCTATTGAGATATTTTGACATGCCACCCACATTAGGGGAAATCGACATTTCATTATCATTTAATATTACTATCAGTTCCGTATTAGAATGACCTGCGTGATTCAAAGCTTCAAAGGCCATACCACCTGTTAATGCACCATCTCCAATTACTGCCACAACCGAATAGTCTTCTTCCTGTATGTCTCTAGCTTTTGCCATGCCTAAAGCTCCAGAAATTGATGTACTACTATGTCCTGTGTCGAAATGGTCATGTATACTTTCTGAACGTTTTGGAAATCCACTTAACCCCTTGTATTGTCTTAAGGTATCGAACTTGTTGCCTCTTCCTGTTAAAATCTTATGAACATAGGTTTGGTGGCCTACATCCCAAACTATTTTGTCCTTAGAAGTATCAAATACATTATGTAGTGCTAGTGTTAATTCCACAACCCCCAAATTTGATGCTAAGTGCCCCCCTGTAATAGAAACTTTATCTATTAAAAAATTTCTTATTTCACCAGCTAAAACTTCCAATTCATTATAGTTAGAGCCTTTACATGCATTTGGTGTGTTTACTTTATCTAAAAAGTTTTGCACCCTATTCATCTCTCTTTCAATTATTAATCTTTAATTATATTTAAACCAAATTTTTTCTTTATCTGGTGTAACAACTTTCCTACCGCAAATACAATTTCCTTTGAATGACTTATTCCAATTTCTTTTCCTAATGCTTTTCCTCCAACGGTAAGGGATGCTACAACTCCACTCAAAAACACATTTAATATACTCTCTGAAATAGAGTGAGATTTAATAAGTACAGCTATTTTTAATATAATAACAGCACTGGCCATACCACTTACTATACCACATATATCTCCAATAACATCATTACAAAAATTTGATACAGTACTGGCATTTCTGATTAGTTTAACCGACTGCTTTGCACCTGCCACTTTTCTTGATGCCATAGAGTGAAATGGCTTTTCATTAGCAGATGTAACTGCTACTCCTATCAAATCAAACAATATTCCTATTGATATTATGAATAACAGCACCAGAAAGGCCATATATATATTGAGTTTATTTATAAGTAAGTCAGATATAAGTGTAATTAATATGGATAAAAAAAATGTCCATATTGTTATAAGGAACACCCATTTTCGACTTTTATACAAAGATTTTTTAATGCTCTTAAATAAAGCTGTTTTATTATTAGAATTCTTAGACATATATTATCACCTTTATAAGTATTAAAAATAGGTGGTGGCATAATGAATAAATTTTGCGGCTTAGGTCTAGTTGGATTTCCCAAAAAGATACTGATTTGTCGCCAAATCAGTGGTTTCCCTTCAAATCTTTTTATGTGTTGTTGCCAATGACATGACTAGATTACCACTTAGTCCACACTATAATCTTCAATACGCCTTTTTCAAACAGTCTAGGAGCTTTCCCCAACAGTCAACTCATTTCCTAGCCTCTTTTGCAGAACAGGTTTCAAACAGCAATAGTATAATTTTATTGGCCTATAAAACAATATTTTCATCTATTTATCCACCATATTCCACTCAAGGCAGGCTACTCTATACGTAGTACTTATCATACCACAATTATAGGTTTATCCTAACAGATAGAATTATCTTCTGTTAAGTCTCCACGGAGGGAGGGTCATCGCCCACATGCCATTGCGGATCGCCCCCTACTCCTTACTCCCAGCGTTAACCCCTAACTGGGCGTTAGCAGCACACACCAGGAACTTCATTGATGTGCCCTTTGACGGATTTTTAGGCCCGCCTTCAGAAATGAATGATCTGACTAGAATACTGCACCACCTATTAACTTTTTATAATTAATCAAAATTCAGTTACTACATTATCATATTTGCTATAAGTATACCCAATAATGCTCCTGCAAAAACCTCAATAGGTGTATGTCCTATAAGTTCTTTTAATCTTTTTTCTCTTATTTCTTTTAAACTTTTGTGATTATGTTTATCAGCAATAATTTTATTTAGTATCATAGCTTGCTTTCCTACAGATCTTCTTACTCCAGAGGCATCATACATAACTACCATGGCCACAGCTAAACTTATGGCATATTCAACAGAACCCCAACCTGTTTTTAGTCCTACAGCAGTAGACAAAGACATGACTAAAGCAGAATGTGAACTAGGCATTCCACCTGAACCGACAAATCTATATACATCAAATTTCTTATCCATTATTAATGTTAAAATAACTTTTAATATTTGAGCAATAAACCAAGCAATAAAAGTAACTGATATTATTTCATTATTTATTAATTCATGTATAAAGAGCAAATTTTTTCCTCCTCAATTAGTATTCCCTTTTTACAAGATATTTTGCTAATTCAATGAAAAATTCTGCTTTATCTTCATATTTTTTAAGTAAGTTTATACTTTCATCAAATAATAAATTTACTTTTTTTATAGATTCTTCCATTCCATATAATGAAGGATATGTAGATTTGTTATTTTCTATGTCACTTCCAACTTTTTTTCCTAATTTTTTTTCATCACCTATAATATCTAGAATATCATCTGTAATTTGGAATCCTAACCCTATATTTTCAGCGTATTTAGTTAAATCCTCCAATTGATTTTCAGACGCTCCTCCTATTATGGCTCCTGCTCGTATAGATCCTCGTATTAAAGCTCCTGTTTTCTTTTTATGTATAAAGTCTAATGTGCTTTTATCAATCTCTTTATCTTCACCAAGAAGATCCACAACTTGGCCACCTATCATTCCTGAAGAACCTGAAGCCCATGCAATCTCTTGAGCTGCTAATAACTTATTTTTATTAAAATCTCCTAAAGTAGCTTTTATTATTAATTCATAGGCATAATTTAAAAGTCCATCTCCAGCCAATATGGCCATAGCTTCACCATAGATTTTATGATTTGTTAATTTACCTCTTCTATAATCATCATTATCCATTGCTGGTAGATCATCATGAATTAGGGAGTAAGAGTGTATCATTTCCATGGCACAAGCATATGGTATTGCGTCTTCATAATTTCCTCCTACAAATTCACATGCTGCTAACATTAATATAGGTCTTAATCTTTTACCACCTGCAAATACACTATATCTCATTGATTCATATATTACCTTTTCATAAGATCCTTCATTAGGCATATATTTGTCTAATGCTTTTTCCACTACTTCTATTTTAGTCTTTAAAACCTCTTGGATGTCCATACTTGTGCCCTCCATTTCCCCGTAGCTAGCCTTAATTTTCAAAATCTACAAATGTATCCTTGGCTAAAACTTTTATTTTTTGATTTGCATTATCTATTTTATTATTACAAAATCTATATAAGCTAATGCTCATTTCATATACCTTTAAAAGATCGTTTAAAGATAGATTCCCCTCATCTAAAAGGGTTGTAACCCTTTCTAACTTATATAAAGCTTCTTCAAAGGTATCATTATTACTCAGAGCTAATTGAGCAAAATCTTCCATTTACAATAGACTCCTTATGTTTATTTTCAACTGTACATATTAAATGGCCATCTTTTAAATTTACTTTAATTTTATTTTCTATTGAAACCTCATCTATGCTACTAATAGTTTTACAATTAGTAGATACAATAGCATACCCTCGGTTAACAGTAGCAAATGGATTTAAGGTTCCCAACTTTAAACCTAGATTTTCAACCTTAAATTCCATCTTACTCAAATAATTTTGTACAGAAAAATCCATAATCTGTTTAATACTATTAATATTATTTTCATATGTATTTAACTTATTTTCCACAATTTTTTTCCCATTTACAGGTTTTAATTTTGATAATGTATTTTCCATATTCACAAGATTTTTCTCTAGTGAAATTTTACTTTGTTCATATTTTAGTTTAATAAAATTTTTAATATCTCTTAAATCCTTTACACATATTTCAGCAGCTGCAGAGGGAGTTGGTGCCCTTAAGTCAGAAACAAAATCAGCTATAGTGTAATCTGTTTCATGGCCAATACCTGAAATAATAGGGATTTTAGAAAAAAATATGGACCTTGCTACACTTTCTTCATTAAAAGACCAAAGTTCCTCAATAGAACCTCCACCGCGACTTAAAATTATTACATCCATATTGTCATAGGTACTATTTATTTTCTCTATAGTATCACAAATAGATGTACTTGAATTAACTCCCTGAACTAAACTTGGAAAAATATATACATTCACTAAAGGGTTCCTTCTACTAATTACAGAGATAATATCTCTAATTGCTGAACCAGTTGGTGAAGTTATTACCCCAACTTTCTTAGGAAAGTTAGGGATATTTTTTTTATGCATAGGAGAAAATAAGCCTTCTTTTTCTAAATAATCCTTTAATTTTTTAAATTTCTTATGTAATTCTCCTAAACCTTCTAATGATATACTCTGAGCATATAATTGATATTGTCCATCCCTCTCATACACAGATACATAGCCTTTAACAATTACCTTTATGCCATTTTGAGGTTTAAAGTTCAAAATATTAACATTATTCCTAAACATAATGCAATTTATCTTACTTTCCTCATCCTTAATTGAGAAATAAGCATGACCACTTGAATGTAATTTGAAATTAGATATCTCTCCCTTTAAAGAAATATTATTCAGTATGGGGTCAATAGTTAATAGTTTTTTTATATATTTATTTAATTCTGTAACGCTTAAAGCTTTAAGTTCCATAGTTTTTCAGTTGCTTCCAAAGTATTTTGAAGTAGCATAGTGATAGTCATAGGTCCTACACCACCTGGAACAGGAGTAATCCATGAAGCCACCTCTTTAGCACTATGAAATTCCACATCACCTACAAGTTTGCCTTCTAATTTTCTAGTTCCTGCATCAATAACTATAGCTCCTTCTTTTATCATATGTCCCTTAATTAAATTAGGAACTCCTGCAGCTGCAACTACTATATCTGCTTCTTTTAAAAATAGTCCCATATTTTTAGTTTTAGAGTGACAAATAGTAGTTGTACAACTTTCCTTTAATAATAATAAGGCTGCAGGTTTTCCTACTATATTACTTCTACCTACTACTACTGCATTTTTCCCAACCATATTAGTGCCAGTTCTTTTTATTAGTTCTATTATTCCTTTTGGAGTACAAGGCACATATGATTCTTCTCCTAGTGTTAAATTTCCCATGTTTATTGCATGGAAACCATCCACATCCTTTTGTGGTGAAATATGTGAATTTACAAGGTTTTCATCCATATGCTTTGGAAGAGGTAATTGAACTAATATGCCATTAATTTTATCATCCTTATTTAAACGATCTATAAGTTTTAACAATTCTTCTTGCGTTGTAGATTCTGGAAGTTTATGTTCTTCTGAATGAAATCCTACACTTTTACATGCTTTTGCTTTCATTGATACATATACATGAGAAGCCTCATCTTCACCTACGATTACAACAGCCAATCCAGGGACTATACCCTTTTGTTCTTTCATTCGGTTAACTCTTTCAATTATGTTTGATCTTATTTCCTTTGAAATTTTTCTTCCATCTAATATTTTTGCCATTTTTATTCCTCCTGAAAAACAGCTTCAGCTCCTATAAGTGCACTTCCAATAGCATTGTCACTACAATGGGAAGCCTTAGCAAAATATATACTTGTTGAGTCCTTAATCCTACTACATAAATGGGCTTTAATGAAATTACTAGATGCAACACCGCCCACTAAAATTACTTCATTTATATTATAGTTTTTAGTGGCATAATTTATCATAGAGCTTAAACCTTTGATTATGCATTCAAAGACCAAAAGACTTATGTACTCCTTATCAATTTTTTTTTCAATTAATTTGGAAATTTTAGTCTCTGGTCCTGAAAGACTAATTTCACTACCTTTTGTAAATATTTTTACTTCTTCTGTAATTTTCCCATTGGAATTAGATGCAATTTTATCTAATTGGGCGCCTGCTGGAAAATCAAAGCCCATTTTTACACCTGTTCTGTCTATAAATTGTCCTACGCTTATGTCTGTACTTCCACCTATTATATCTATAGTATAACCTATTTTAGAATTTCTTTTAACTGAAAGTAATTCTGTTGTTCCTCCTGATATATGAACAGCTAAAAATTTTTTTCCAACTTGGCCGTTAATAGAATGAAGAGCAGCCCTAATATGATTTTCTTGATGACTACATTCAAAATATTTACAACCTAGCACATTAGATATAGTTTGTCCAAAAGAAGTGGACGCCTTGAAAACTGGCATGTATGATTTGTTTATAGGTCTTGGCTTACTACTAACACATACACCTTTAATTCTATCACAAATTTGTAGGTTTCTTATTTCTTTAAATAAAAGTGGCATATTATTTATATGTTGAAAAAGGGCATCTGATTGTCTAAGCCCTCTTTTACCTTTTGGTACTTTCAAAAGTTGCCTTTTATCTAAAATAATGTTTCTATCCATATCCACAAGGGCAATTGATGTGGTGTAGTTGCTAGTATCTATGCCTAGTACATATTCACTCATGTTAGTTGTCGCTCTTTAAAACATTACCCAAAATACCATTTATGAAGCTACCAGATTCCTCTGTACTAAACTTTTTACCCATTTCTACAGCTTCATTAACAGCTACTAGATTTGGAATATTTTCATCATATAAAATTTCAACTAGGGCTATTCTTAGAATACTTAAATCAACCTTTGCTATTCTATCGAATTTCCAACTTTTTAAATTTAATTTAATAACTTTATCCACATGTTCTTTATGTTCTATTAAATTAGAAATAATATTCTTTACATATTTTTCTTGCTTATCATTTTTTGGTATATTCACATCTATTAATTCGTTTAACCTTGTTACAGAAAAGTCCTTGTGTATCTCCATTTGAAATATTATCTGCATTGCTATCTCTCTTGCCATTTTTCTTTGCATAAAATCCTCCTAATAATTGTAGTATTATAATTATTGTTTCACAAATTTCATATTATATATGAATAAAAACTTAAATTTACCCTCTGATTAATCAGAGGGTAAATTTATCTTGAAAAATTGAAAAATTACTTTTCTGCTTCTTGGTTTTGGTTCATGTTTACACCTTGAACATGAATATTAACTTCCAATACTTTTAATCCTGTCATAGTTTCGATTGCTTTTTTTACATTCTCTTGGATTTGCCATGATACCTCTGGAATTTTAGCTCCATACTCTACTATTATATATAAATCTATTACCGTTTCCTTTTCTCCTACTTCTACTTTTACACCCTTTGATAGATTCTTTTTACCTAGTATTTCTGCAATTCCTCCGGCAATTCCACCACTCATACCAGCTACACCTTCCACTTCTGTAGCCGCTAGTCCAGCAATAATTCCTACTACGTCATCAGAAATTTTAATCTGACCACAGTCCATATTTTCTAGATTATCCTTCACAGAAATAACCTCCTGATTCATATTAATTTTATCTAATCTTTAGTATACCAAAATCATGTTTTTTTTACAAACTTATCTAAAATTTATTAGAGATTTTTATATTGTCCATAGAAGTCTTAGTTTCTCTTGTGACAATATCTAATATTTTAGCCATATCAGAACTTGACAGTTCTTCTGTTTGCACTATTACATTTACTGAATGTTCTGTTACAAATACAACAACATCTTCAAATCCTTTAGATCTCACTAAATTTTCTACTATTTTTTCCTTATTTATAGTATTAATTATATTCATTTTTTCTTTATTAGCTAGTTTTCTACTACTATCATCTGTTTTATCGTTATTTATTATTTCATTTAGTAATTCTAACATTTTTTCTCTTTCGATATTTATATTTAGTCTAGATTCTATAAAAAAATTATCCTTTTCTTTTGATAATATGCCATTTTCAATAGTTTTGCTAGTTTCTGATATTATATCTTTAACTTCACTTTCAGTACTATCTATAACGGCTAAGTTCTTTTCTGTTTTTTTAACCACCTCTTGAGTAGGTTCTTTAGTTACAACAAGTTGTTCATTTTCATTTAACACATTACTTTTTGCTAATTTGTTTTCCTCATACTCTTCAAGTTCTTGAGAAGTTTCCAAAAGTGAAAATTTATTAATAGAATAATTCAAGTAACTTATTGCACATAATAGAATGACCAAGGAAAAAATAAACAAATTTTTCTTTTTAATTATAAACATATTAATCCTCTCCTTTTTTCTTTTAGGTTTATTTCTTTTCATATACCATTACCTTATGTGATGGTATTTGAAAGACAGTTTTGACTGCATCTATTATGGAATTCTTAACAATTATATTTTCTGCTCCCTGGGCTACTACCACTACTCCTCTTATTTCTGGTTTTATTTCTTTTATTACTACTAGATTCTTTTGTTGGTTATTTGTAACAATATTTTTAGAAGTGTTTTCTTGTTTTGTTGTTCTAATGCCACCTTGTGAATCTTTTTCTTGAGATTCTTCCATAGAACTAGTTACATTCATGGCTGGTATTACTTCAGAGGTAGTTTCATAGGTTATCATTACATTAACATCCCCTACCCCTACTATTTGTGACAATATGCCTTCTAGTTCCTTCTCCGTAGTATCATTATATGTATTAGGATTCTCATATTCCTTATCAGATATTTTTTTTTCATTGACTAATTTAATATTTGATTGAGATTTATCACTTATATCTATAATGTCCAATCCTATCAATCCAATTATGCTCATTATTATTATCATGATCAAACTATTCATTAACTTTTTATTATTCTTCTTATCTAATAGATTTTTGAAGAAGTTAAAGATTTTCATATTTATCCCCTTCCTTTAATTTTCATTTATTATTGTTATATCAGTAACATCTAAATCATAGAAGAGTGCTATTTCTTTCTTTATTTTATCTATTTTTTTACTTTTGCTTTTTTCTTCTTTTACATTTTCCCCTTTATTATTACTTACATTTACATATATTTTTTCTATTTTATTTAAATGATTTTTTTTATTTTCCTTAAATGAAATTCCTATTTTAACATTTTTAATAGTTCCAAAGTTATCACTAGCAGTATCTTGTATTATTTCTGTATCTACCTTATTGACTATTACAGCATAATCCTTAGAAATTCTATCTTTTATATGTCCCTCTAGCTTATTTTTATATACTTTTATAATTTGTTCTTCTTGGTTTAAATTAATATTATCTTTTTTTATTTCTAATATATTACTATCCAAAATGGCTGATGTTCTTATTATCTCTCCTTCAATATTAATATTACCTTTTACCAATAGTAAAATAGGATTTAATATTACAATAATAACTAAAATACCTATTACTAGATTCACATATTTTTTAGTAGAACCATTAGGCAATATAACTTCTACTCCTGTAGTGAATATTATTAAAACTAATATGTTTTTTATCCAATTTTTAAATAAAACTTCCACTCAATCACCTACTTTAATATTAAGGTCAGATTGCCTGTTCCAATTATAATGGTTACTGCCAAAAAAAACATAATGGCAACTGAAGATACAACTGCAAATACTAGTACCATAGCTTTACTTATTTCATTTAAACAATTCACTAATTTACTATCTGTTATAGGTTCTATTATGGCTGCTGATATTTTATATAAGAAGATTAATGATAGTATTTTGATCAAAGGCATTGATACTATAATAAGAAGAATTATTATACCAATAATCCCCACTGCATTTTTTAATAAAACAGAACAGCCAATTATAGTATCAAAGGCATCTGATATGAATCCTCCTACCACTGGAACAAAGCTCTCTACAGCGAATCTAGCTGTTCTTAGAGTTAGTCCATCACTGGCTGCGGATGTTACCCCTTTAATTGCTATAACACCACTAAATAGTGTTAGAATAAAACCCATAGCAACTAGGGTTCCTTCCCTTAAAAGGGAAGATAATCTATTTATATGAATCTTCGACGAAAGATTATTAACCATACTCAATATGGCAGTAAAAAAAATAAGGGGCATGATTAAAGTTTGCATAAATGTACTTACAATTGATATGGAACTAAATATTATGGGTTGAAACAAAGTTGCTGTGGTTATTGATCCTGTACTTACTATGAAAGTAATTAATATGGGAAATAAAGCTTGCATAAAACTTAGCATATTTTCAATACTTTCATTACCTATACTTATGGCACTTGAGAAGTTTTTAATTGCTAGAGTAATAATAAGTAAATAACATACCATATATGCTAATTGAGCCACTGAGTCACTCTCAAAGGCAGATGATAAGTTATTTAATAAAGTACATATTAATGACAAAATTATTATGTGTGCCAATATGTGTGAATTTGAAACTATTTCCCTAAAAAGTACTTCTACAGTATATTCAATACCTGACTTTACAGAATAATTTCCCTCCCCTTTTACTAGGTCTATTAACATTTTTTTTATATCTATATTTGATAATTTACTTTTTCCATTAGCATCTATTTCATCTAATATCTTATCTATAGATTGAAAATCTATATTATTTATTTGTTCATTCAATATATCATCTTGTGAATAGGTATTATTATCTAATGAATAGGACGTAGATGTTAATGCGAAAAATATTAGTAACACTAAAATTATTTTTTTCATCTTATTCACCCTATGCTATTAATTGAATAATGGTATTTAAAAGCCCTACCAAAATTGGTATAGCTAATACCATTATTAGTACTTTTCCAGCTAATTCAATTTTTGAGGCAATAGCTCCTTCACCCGCATCCTTACAAAGTTGTGCTCCAAACTCTGCTATATATGCTATACCAATAATTTTAAATATTGTGGATATGTATATAATATCTATATCAAGTCTTTTAGATATCATATTAAGAAGTTCTAAAACGGTTCCTAATTTAGATAATATAAAGAGAAATATTACTAACCCTGCTACTAAGCTTATTTGTAGTGAGATTTCAGGTTTATGTTTTTTAAAAGTCATAGATAAAACAGTTGCTATTATACCTACTCCAACAATCTTGAATATATCCATATAAATCACCCTTATTAGTAAAGTTGAAACATGGTCTTTACAGTAGCAAATAATTCACTTATCATTTTTATAATCATAAATAATACAACAATTATTCCTGCTAATGTGGTCATCATTGCTTGATCGTCTCTGCCAGAGCGTATAAGTACCTGATTTAGTACTGTTACTACTATTCCTATTCCTGCAATTTTAAAAATCAAATCGACGCTAACATTCATGACAATCCTCCTTTAACTTTGTTTTTATATAAAAATTACTACTATGGCAATTCCGATTAAGGCGCCTATTTTTCTATACATATCTCCATATTGTTTTGCCAATTCATAGGCTTCCTTTTTTTGCTGATCTAATTCTATATAAGAACTTTTGAAAAAAGTTTGTTGGTGCTCCTTGTCCATGTATCCTAGATTTAGAAAGAGATTATACATTATGTCAATGTCATCTTTTAACATAAATAGATTGTTACCTTCTTTATCTATACTTATTTTAAAGGCTTCCTCTACTGTATAACCTCTTTTAGTAGATAGTAAATTTGAAATCTCTATGAAAACCTTTCCTATACTGTCTTTAGAATATTCTCCTGCCCTATATAATGCATCAACTAATCTTGATGATGTAAACATTATTTCTGTTTCTAATTGTTGTATACTACTATATAGAGCTTTTAATTCTTTAAATCGTTGAGTATAGGAGTAAGAATACATGTACCCTATAAAAGTGCAGGCTCCTATAATTAAGGTTGATAACACTAACTTAATCAACAATTTAATTCCTCCTTTGTTTTAATTGATAAAATTATATATTTTACTCATATTACTCCCATCAATTACTTCCTTTACAGTTCCTACCTTAGGATTATTGGTTAAAACTAAAATACGCTGGAATATGCTTTTTTCTATTAATTCTCCTACATGCTCTCTGTTTTTAATATCATCCACATCATATCCATGTATGGTTGTTATTACTTTTACACCAGCATTTAAAATACTCTTAATTGCCTGTACATCTTCTTTTTTACCTATTTCATCAGTGGCAATGACATTAGGAGACATGGATCTTAAGAGCATGAATATACCTTCAGCCTTTGGACAAGCATCTAATACATCTGTTCGTATACCTATATTATTTTGAGGAATTCCCTTATACATGGCACAAATCTCCGAGCGTTCATCCACAACTCCCACATTTGTTCCAATATAATTAAATGTTTCAATACCATTACTTAAATTTCGTATAATATCCCTCAGCAAAGTTGTTTTGCCACATTGGGGAGGAGAAATTATCAAAGTATTATAAATATCTGTGGAGTTATTAATTAAATACTTTATGATAAAGTTAGATACCCCTACTTTTTCGTGAGCTATTCTTATGTTTAATCCTGATATATCTTGTATAGTTTGAATTCCACTTCTATTAAAAACTACACGTCCACAAATGCCTACCCTATGTCCGTTTTTTAAAGTTATAAATCCATTTTTTATGTCTTCTTCAAAGGCATATATTGAATAATCTGTCACTAATTGATATGTTTTTAGTATGTCTTCTTTAGACACTAGATAGGGTTCATTTAAATTAGTTTCCATATGGCCTGAACTATTAATTAAAAAATCCCTATTAGATTTATTTATTATTAAGGGTCTATTTGTACGTAGTCTAATTTCTTCAGTTCCATTTAATTTTTCTTCTGAGATTTTTAATAATATATCTCTTATATTTAATGGAAATATTTCCAATACATTATGGGGTAAATTTTTCACTTTTTTATAGAAATTATTGTCTTTTGAGAAATTCATAATAACATGTCCTCCTTTATATAATTAATATTTAAACTTAGTCTGAATTATGCTAAAAAATAAAAAAAAGATTCCTAATTAATATTAATTAGGAATCTTTTTTTTATTTTTTATTCATTTGGTTCAACATATATGTGTTCATTACAACTTGGACACAATAGTTCAGTTTCTTCATCATTGCTATACATTACTTCATCATCTAAGTAAATTGTATCACCACAGCTTGGACACTCAACTTCAACTAAATCCAGATCATCTTCTAGTAGATTTTCTTCATCTTCTTCAAATAAAACTTCTTCTACTTCAGATAAGTCTTCATCAATACACTCAACATACTCATCTAACTCTTCTACTTCCTCATTCAAGTCAGATAATGCATCAGCAAATTCCTCTAGAACATCTAAAATGCCTATAAGTAATTTACCTTCCTTTGAGCATTCGGTTACTTCGATGCCTTCTGCTAAACCTCTTAAGTATGCTACCTTTTCATATAGATAGTTCACAGATACGACCTCCTTTTGCTTAGTTACTATAATAGTATTGCCTAAGCTCTAGATAAATACTCACCAGATCTTGTATCTATTTTAATTTTATCTCCTTCATTAATAAAAACTGGAACATGTACAATTGCACCTGTTTCTACTGTAGCTGGTTTAGTTACGTTAGTGGCAGTAGCCCCCTTAATACCTGGTTCCGTTTCAATTACAGCTAATTCTACAAAGTTAGGAGGATCCACTTGGAATGCACTTCCATTGAAGAACTTAACTGTTGCCATATCATTTTCTCTTATGTACTTAACTGCTTCCTCCACATGTTCTTTTGTAAGAGGAACTTGGTCATATGTTTCATTGTCCATGAAATAATATAAATCACCATCACTATATAAATACTGCATTTCTTTAGTTTCAATATGGGCTTTTTTAAACTTCTCATTTGGATTAAAAGCTTCTTCACGAGTAGAACCTGTCATTATATTTCTATATTTAGTTCTAACAAAAGCCGCTCCCTTTCCAGGCTTTACATGTTGGAAGTCCAATATTACATGTGGAACTCCGTTTATTTCAAATGTAATACCTTTTCTAAAATCTCCTGCGTAAATCATTATTATCCCTCCACATTTTATAATTCTATTAATTCTTTTGATGATTGGGATAGAACGTCATGGCCCTTATAGGTAACTAATACTAAATCTTCTATTCTAACTACTCCAAACTCTGGAATATAAATTCCAGGTTCATCAGTAATTTCCATATTAGATTTTAATATGGAAATTACTAATGGGAGATAGCCTCGGGCTCTCATGAACTTCCATTCCTACTCCATGGCCTAGACCATGACTAAAATATTCGCCATAACCCTTTTCACTTATGTAGTCTCTAGCGATTTTATCTATTTTTGAACACTCTTTATTAGGCCTTATATTTGCTAAAGCCATCTTTTGAGCCTCTAAAACTATATTATAAATTTCATTTTATTTTTCATTAGCCTTACCCACAACTACAGTTCTAATCATATCAGAACAATAACCTTCGAAATCAAGGGTTATAAAATCTCCTTATTGTTTTGATTAAAAAGATTTTTAAGATTATTGATTCTCTCTTCTATGGGAATCATCTCCCGTAAAACCTATGTAATATGTAAATTTTGCATATCTTTTATTATGATATCATAAATTAGTTACTTTGAGTAGAATTTTATACTTTATTTTTTAGTAATGTATGTTTATAGATAATAGTATTTTTAATAAATGTATTTATATTCTATAATCTCTGGAGATTTAATTTTTACAATGGGTAGATTATTTTCATCATAATGATTTACCTCTAATTTTGCCAAATCCATAAGAATCTGTATTTTACTTTTACTTTTATTATAGGTTCCCTCACTTTCGATTATTACTCTGTTGTATTTTGGTTCATATGTAGTTTTTATATTATATTTGTGATTGTGTACATATTTAAATATGTTGTCTTTTTTATAATTATAATTATATATTCCTTCAACAAAGGGTTTATTTATGTATTTATGTACATCTAAAGGAGTATATTCTTTTTCTTGTTTATTAATATATTCTAATTTATGCATTTTAGTTCTTAGGAAATATGAGTTTATATAAGCATTAATGTCATCATAAATTTTGTCACTAATCTCTTCGATTCCGCTTTCAGCTAAATACTTGGCTTTATAATAATCACATTGTAATTGTACTGTCATATTATCATGCAAATTAACGGTTATAACTACACCTGTTATTATCATAACTATTCCTAAAATTACTATTAAGTTTACATATGCGAATCCTTTCATATACCTTCACCTATAAAAATAATTTTTGTCTCTTCATTTTGAAATTTATCTCCTATTACTATTTTTATTAACTTAGAGGGAATAAGTTCATTTACTTTAATGTATTTTATATTTCTACTTAATACATTTTGTTCTCCATATGAATTTTTCCTTAATTGGCCTAAGTTTTTATAATAATACAAATCTGTATTTTTACTATTTGTATATCTTCCACTTAAATTTATTTTGTGTACTTTTCCACAAAAATCAGTTCCTTCTAAAGCCATATCTTTTTCTTTAAATTGAATATTATCCTTATTTAATTGACTAATACTAAT
Organism: Anaeromicrobium sp.; assembly: GCF_025210435.1. GTDB lineage: Bacteria > Bacillota > Clostridia > Peptostreptococcales > Thermotaleaceae > Anaeromicrobium. The sequence goes on along the minus strand of NZ_JAOART010000147.1, from coordinate 26,713 downwards.
CTCTATTAATTGAGCCGCTTCTTTGAGTTTTAATTTATGTTCTAATTCTATAGTGGTATAGATATATTTTTTACAGTATAGGGTAAATATCATCATGCTTGCAGACAATATTATAACCATAATTCCCATGGACAAGATTAGTTCTATTAATGTCATTCCTTTTTTTCCTTTCATTTACATATCTCCAGTGTACTCTTCATGGATTTCTTCCTTAAATAAACTATGATTTCCCTCTAACCTATAAAGAACCTCTTTACCTTTGATTGTTATTAATATCATATTATTGTACTTTGAAATTTCTATTTCTTTTTTTAGTTCTTTATTTCCTTTAAACTCTTCCATGAGGTTAACACTTTTAGTTATATGGTCAGATGTATGCAGGTTGTGCATTCTATTTAATAAGACACAAGATTTTATTACAATAGAACTAATTGCTGTTAATAAAACTAAAGAAATTAACACTTCTATTAAAGTCATGCCCTTTTCATATTTTTTCATTTTATATCTTCTACCTTCACTTCATTTGTCACAGGGAGTATTTTAATTCTCATTTGTTTATGATTTTTATTTTCTATGACAACATTAAAATATCTACTATGGCCATTAGAGTTAAAATCTAAAATACTTATTTCTTTACCTATGAACCTAATTCTATTATCGATTTGAATATGATCTATTATTTGAGGATTAAAGTTTCTTTCTCTTATTGTGATAGTGTTTTCATTTGAGTCAAATATTACTCTGTAGGGAGTTCTTTCCTTAATACTTATTTCCTTTGCAAGCTCCATGTAACTCTTTATTATTTTTCCCGTGGATTGTAATAAAAAATCATCTATTTTATTAGTATTAAATTTAAGAGAAAGAGTAAAAACAATGGTCATAAGTGCCATTAATATTATTATTTCAATTAATGACATGCCTTTACTTTTCATATTATTTTATTTTCTTCTAATTGGTATAGAGTATATATTACTTCTGATCTTTTCATTGGTATATTCATTCCCTCAATACTATTTGATTTTTTATATTTTTCATTAAGAATTTTATTTTGGATTTCTTTCCATGAAAAGTGACTATTTCCAGGTATTCTTCTTAATATTTTTTCGAATAAATGATAATCTAAACTTTTATAGGGATCAATTTTTACTAAATCTTCTTTTGTTAAATATTTCTTTTGGATAAACGTTTCAATACAATTGCCATATTCCCCAAATTCTTTAGATTCTTTAAGTATTTGTACATTATTCTCAACAAAAAAATTATTTTTATCTATTCTATCTAATAAACTCATAAATTCTCCTAATTTAATCTCTCCTTCTGGTGTATAAGTTAAATCATAACGGGCACTTATGTATCCCCTTTTGACAAAAGTATATATTTCCTCAGCTGCCCAATTAGTGTTAATATCTTTAGGACATTTAAAGTGATTATCTCTTAATAGGGCATAAGTACCTCCTGCGTATCTCATTTTTACTATAGAGGTATAACTACATTTATCTAGAGATTTAGTATACAAATATGTCCAGCCCTTATTTCTCAACTCATATATTCCTACATTTTCTTCATAAGGAAAATCAAAAGATATATGTATTGGCTCATATATACCTTTTTTCCAATCTTCCATATTAACTTCATATAAACTTCCTAGTTTTTCATATTTTTCAGGGATTTCATATGTTTTTTTCTTTATGGATAGATATATATCCTTATAAAATCTGTTTTTAGTAAAGTCTATACCAAACATTTTATCCTTACTTTCTACCTTAACTTCATTAGGTTTCAACTTAATATAGTTTATATTCATTTCAATAGTATTAATATTTCTAAGGGAAAAGTTTTTATTGTATTCTTTTTTGAATCCGTCCTTGTAACCCCTTACAAAATTTAATATATACTGAGGCCTTTCTCGCTCTAGATTGCATTCATTGATTATTTCGTAATCCTTTAAAATTGCTTTTTCCCAATTTTTTTCTCGTCCATTAGAATAATCGGCTTCTCCCTTGAATTTTCCCACTTGACCTCCGAGCTTACTTCCTGCCTCCTCTCCTTCACTAGTTTGAGCATATGCTATATTAAAAGAAATTAATAACATTGATATAATTATAAAAATGATTTTCTTCATTTTTATTTCTCCTCACTCATATACATGGATTTTATACAAATACTACCATGTTTTTTTGTTTTAATTAAAAATTCTAATCGCTGAAGTACTGATATGGTCTTAATTTCACTTAAATCAAACCAATAGCTATTCTCAGTTTTTGTTGGAATTATTTTATGAATATATCGTTCATCATCTTTTATGATCATCTCGCATAAAACGGATCCATCTTCTATTCCAACTATTTCACATCTTAAAATTTTAGTTTTTTTAGGAATTAGAATATCCTTATCAAAAAATAAAATTAATTTGCTACTTCCACTACCATAGACATTATAATCTATATTTAAAGAATCCCTTTGAATAATCAATTTACTTTCTATAGTATTTCCTCTATTTAAAAGATTGGGACCATATTTTAAATAGGGGAAAGTTATTTTTTTAGGTATTATTACTTTATCTTCTACAATTCTATTAAAGGGATTATTATTTATTTCAATAGGTAAATAGGTTATTTGGGGTATAATGGTAATACCTTTTTCTTCTTTAATATTGCCTAGGCACAAGTTTATACTTCCTTGGATGAGATCCTTTTCCAGTTTTTCTAAATCTATTTTATTTATAATTATATTCTTTTCATAATTTCTCAAGGTACTAAGTAGATTCATAATTTCTTCAAAGGTTCCACAAAACTCTCCACTTATGTACCAACAATTATATGTACTAGATATATTCTCATCCTTCCTTAAATATATATCAAACAAATTCAAATTATTAATATTGAAAAATTCTTCTATTAGGGTAATGGCTTCATCTTCTTCTAAGTTTATGAAAAAATCCTTTTTTACTTTCCTTAGTTTTAATTTTTTAAGTTCAAATTCACTTAAATATTCATTAGCATTTGCTAGATTTTCATTAATTTTATCTAAATTACAATTAACTCTTGTGGCTCTGTCATTTATAGTTATAGCTCTACTTATTTCTTTGTAGGAAGAAATTATTAAATTTAATACTATAAATATAAATATGTAATATTTTCTCTTTCTAATATATGTAATCATGTTTAATTCATTCCTATGTCAAAGGATAGATTAAATTCATATCCATTTTTTCCTTTTTTAGTTTCCATTTCAATATTTTCAAATACATTTAAACTTATTAGACTATTTTTATAGTTTTGCAAACTACCTAATAAGGATGTTCTTCCACATACAAAAATTTTGTCTTCTGAAATAGACAAGGTTTCTAATGAAATTTCCTCAGGAAGTATGTCAGTTATAGTTAATACCAATAAATCACTAATATTATTTTTGTCAATAATGTTTTTTTTCGCTATAGATATATTTTCGATTTCTTCATCAATTTTTCTGTTATGTTTTTCATCTTTTTTAACTTTTTTTGCATTAGCATAATCTATTTTGTTAAAAGTTTTGATTATATCAGATTTTTTCTTTAGAATATAACCTTCACATATAAATATGCATAATATGAGAGAAATTAAAATGTAATTAATATATTTTATTCTTTTGCTTTTTTCTTCTTTAAAAAAGTTTATATGTTTCATTAATCCACCTACCTGCTAATAATTGAACCTAAGATTTCAATATTGTCTAAAATATTTAGCTTATTAGAAATTTCAATCCCATGTATTTCATTTAATATGGGAAGATTCAATTCTTTTAGGTTATTAAAAGCATCTCCTACAAAGGCAATTTTACTTACAGGACTTTTGTATTCTTGCTCAAAATACTTAAATAATCTTCCTATCATATCTACAATAGATTTAGATTTTTGCATATTAATAGATTTACTAATAAGGTCATATTTGTTATTTATTATATTTAAGTATAAATGATCTTCTTCTAATCGCATAAAAGCTATAGTTTCATGAGAATTCATTTCTTTAAATATTTTAAATATGGAGTCTGCAGCCACATTTAACACATGGGGTTTTAGATTAAAATTGAGACAGAGTTCTCTATATTCATCTATTATCTTTCTAGGACAGGATACCCATAGTATCTTAATTCCTTCAGGGCTCTTTTTTAAAATTTTGTACCTAGTAACATATTCTTTGTTTTTAGGTATATGTTTTTCCCATTCATATGCCATGAAAGAATCTATATTCCTTTCCCTTTTAATGGGAGTTTGTATACTTTTGCATATGAGGTTAGGATTATTAAATATAAAGGATACCCTTTTGGAACTGATTTTTTCATCTTTTAATAGACTATTAATCATTTTTTTCCTATTAGATTCATAATAAGAATTACTAAGAGTATAAAATTTTTTAATGTGAAAAAAATTATTTTTATAGTTACCATAAACTATTTTCACTTTTTTCTCATTTATTTCTATGGATAATTTATCAAACAATTTTATACTCTCCTTTAGGCAGTGTAATAATTATCAGAACTTACTTTATTATTTTTTTTTGATTAATTTTACGTCAATATCATCATTGGCAGATATGGTAATTTCAAAGCGCTCAAAATCATCTGATTTAGGATAAAAATCTTTACCTAATAATTCTGTTAAGAGTACTGTGGCTTTTGCTCCATTTGAATCATCTTCACCATTGATCTGCAATCCGTCAACTGTAATACTTTTATCTTTCTTTATATTTATGACTCCAGATGTATTAGAGTCCTTTAGTGTTATCTCTTGATTCAATAAAGAAAAGGTCAATGCCTTTTGAATGGTATCTTTAGCCACAGTATCCACACTTCTTTTAGCTTGATTTGTAAAACCTCCTATTTTAGGTACCACCATAGCCATTAATATGGCCATTATTGCTAATACACCTAAAATTTCAATTAAAGTAAAACCTCTATCATTGTTCTTAATATTTTTCATGTTTCTTCCTCCTTTTTATTGTAGTTGAAATTCTAAGTATATTATTTGTAATTATTCCATTTTTTATAACTTTTAACAAAAAAATAAAGCCATAATATTGAATTTATTTGAATGATACTTTACATATAATTAACCATATCCATCATATTAAACATGGGGAGTACTACAGAAATAACTATGGTTCCTATTATTATTCCTATGGTGGATAAAAAAACAGGTTCCATCATTATACTTATCTTTTTCAATAAATTTTCTAACTCACTATAGTAAATTTCTTCACCCTTTTCTAATAAAAAATTTAATTTAGAAGATTCTTCTCCAATTCTAATCATTAATATTAAGGTTTCTGGAAATATGTCTGTATTTTCCAGTGAATTATAAAGGCTTTTTCCACTTTGGATTTCATATAGTACATTTTTAAATTTATTTTTAATATATACATTATCAATAGTATGGATAAAATTATCTAAAGCCCTTTTAACAGGCACATTACAATTTAACATTAAACTCATGCTACTACAAAAATTACATGCTAGATCTAATATTAATAGATTTTTAATAATGGGTATTTTAGTTTTTGTTTTATCCACAAAATACTGTTTATTTTTATATAAATATAAAAAAAGTATACTCAATATAATTATATTAATGACCATGCCAATTAAAATTTCCATACTATACTGACTTATTTTATAAATTATTTTAGTAGAATAGGGTAAGTCCATATCCATTGTCTTAAATATACCAGCCATGCTTGGAATGACAAAATTAAATATAAAAAATACTACCCCTATGGTGGCAAGGGTTAAAATTATTGGATACATTATGGCATTTACAAATTTATTCTTAACCTTTTCCCTTTGCTCATAAAAATTTGCCATTTTATCCATTAAGATATGCAATGTACCTGTATCTTCAGCAATCTTTACCATTCCTATAAAGAAATTGTTAAAAGCCCCTTTACAACTATTCATACTGTTTCCAATACTATTTCCATCTTCAATTTCCATAGAAATAGTTTTTATGACATTTCTTAATTTTATACTTTTAATCTGTAAAGATAATATTTTAATACTTTCACTAAATGAAAGATCTGCCATTAGTAATGTTCCTAACATTCTGCAAAATACTATTGTATCCTTGTATGAAAGTGATCTTATTATTTTTAATTTGTAACTTTTACGTATTTTTAATGGATATAAAGATTTATCATGTATATATGAGATTACATCTTCTTTTTTTTCTGCCAGACAATCTCCTTTGAATTCATTTCCATCGTCATCTATGGCCTTATAAACATATTTAGTCAAGTTAACACCTCTTATTTTGTAGAATAATATAACCCTATGAAATCCTCTAATGTAATCTTTCCACGTTTCAATAGTTTTAGCCCAGCTTTTTCCAAGGTACTCATTCCATTTTCTATTCCATAGCTTCTTATCTTTTCTAAAGAAAATTTTTCGTTTATTAATTTTTTTATATGATTATCAACAGACATAATTTCATAGATGCCTAGCCGGCCTTTATAACCCGTATTATTACAATAATTACATCCCACTCCTTTATATAGTTTTTTTATATTTCCCACTAGGAAACTTTTATTTTTATAAGCTACCTTACAATTAGGACAAATTTCTTTTACTAATCTTTGAGCTATTACACCTATTAAACCATTGGATATTAAGTAGGGGTCTATACCCATATCTTTTAATCTTAATATTGTAGAGAATGTATTTTTAGTATGTATAGTACTTAATACTAGATGGCCTGTTATAGATGCCTTAAAGGCAATTTTAGCTGTATTTTTGTTTCTGATTTCTCCTATCATTATTACATCTGGATCTTGCCTTAATAGGGCTTTTAAACCTGATTCAAAGGTCATCTTTATTTTTTCATTTACTTCCATTTGGTTTAGGTTCTCCATCTTGTATTCTACCGGATCTTCAATGGTAGTTATATTTTTACTTTTACAATCTAATTCATTTATAATGCTGTATAATGTGGTTGTCTTACCACTTCCAGTAGGGCCAGAAATTAAAATTATACCTGAATTTCTCTTAATCATATTTTTATATATAAGTAAACTTTTTTTGTCTAACCCTAATTCGTCCCTTGTTTTAATAAATTCCTGGCGATTTAATAGTCTAAAAACTATCTTTTCACCATAAACAGTAGGGATAGTTGAGATTCTTATATCAATATTATTACCACCTATATTTATTTCATATCTTCCATCCTGAGGAATTCGCTTTTCTACTAGATTTAGTTGACACATATATTTTATGTGTTGAATTAATGCTTCATAAACAGACCTAGGAAGATTTTCTACTACTTTTAATTCACCATTTATTCTAAATCTTATTATTAAATTATTATTTTTAGGTTCTATATGGATATCGCTACTTTTCATGTGAGCAGCCTTTTTAATTAAAAAATTGAAAAAAGTTCCTATTGAAGTTCCATTGATTGGCATTATATTATGATCTTTTTCTTCCTTATCCCTTTTTTCAAGTTCATAAATTAACTCTTCTTTCAATACATTATCATAATATTTTTCAATTTGGCATAATATATGACTTTTAGTCCCAATATAGACCTCTATATCTAATTCTGTAGTATTTTGCATATACTCTATTAAACTAATATTTAAGGGATCTTCCATTAATATTCTCAAAAATCCGTCACCCTTATAAAATGGAATTAATAGATTTTTAGTAACAAATTTTTTGCTAAAAATTTCTATAATATAACTATCTATAGTGTGATTGTCTAACTCTATAAAAGGAATATTTAGTTGTTTACTCAATGTTATATACAATTCTTTTTCATCTACATACTTTTTTTTTATTAATATTCTTCCTAATTTTTCATTATGAATTTTTTGAATATCTAAAGCTTCACTTAATTGTTTTTCACTTATAAGCCCATTTTTTATTAATAGTTCTCCTATTTTGTTATGTATCATTAGTACCCTCCGTTTCTATATGTTAAGTTATACGTATATTCATTATTATGGGTTTATTGTAAAATTTTATGTTTTTTTATGTTAATATTTTTATATATTTAGTTCCTTTTTATTCCTACTCGGAATTGAATATGTTTTATAGAGTATATTTCTTTTTTAATTCCATTAAAAAAGATGCTACAATACTTGTAACACCTTTAAATACTTCTTATTTCTCTTTACTTTTATTTTTACAACTACTATTAAATGCCTTCCCTAATTTTTTTATGGCTCTTTTTTCAATTCTTGACACATACCCTACAGTCAAGTAAGGGCTAAAAAAATTTAGTTATCATTAAATACAAGTTTTTTGTTAATCTAATATAGTTTTATTATATCTTTCTTCTTAATTTCCTTTTGTCACAACATCATAATTTCATGTAGAATATCAATGATACTTTTCCACCACTAACCTGCCATTTCAGCATCTAAAAACTCGCCATTACTATTTGCCTTAACTATTATGACATGGCCTGCAAATATATCTCCATCTTTAAACCAAAACGTTAGGCCTCCGTCACTTTCTATACTTAAAGATTCTAATCCTATTCTATTAACAAAATCACTATGAGTTAGCTCTGCTTCATCTTCATCTAACCAAAAATCATTTTTTAGATCTAATAATTTAAGTGCAGCAAACTCTCTAGCTTTCACATCCCATTCTTTATTGTTTTCTAAGACAAAACTATAATCTCTAATCATCCTTTTTAATTCATCAACATCGTTAGTGTTAAAAACTAATTCAGCATAATTTGAGCACCATTGCATATTCTTGCTAAACCACTCAACACCTTTATCATATACAAGTGTGCCTAGATTATCATCAATATATGCTACTTCCCTTTTTATCTCATCTAAATATGGCTGTAATATCTCATCATAAAAATCAGTTTCTTCTATATCTATTAATTCAACCCTACTATTTTCTATCGGACATTTAATTCTTATTTTAATAACACTTTCTTTCTTCACCTTATCCATTAACTCTCTAACCTTAGAATGTTCTACTTCTTTATACACATACAGTGATGTATTACTGACATTTTTGTCTTCTTTATACCATGTATAAAAAGAAAAACTAAATGTCCAATATTCTTCTCCTTGAAAATGTGACCCTCCAGGTCCTTTTGAATCAACTATACCTACTATATAATCTTCATTAGTTGCAGTATTCCTTAGTTTTTCAAATCGTTTCAAAATATTAGCCCCCTGTTTACGTGATAATTTCTTTATTTAAGTTCATTTATAATCCCATTAACTCCCTATATAACTACATCATACATTACATCTGTATAATTTTTATATTTATCCAATCTAGTAATTATTGTATCAAATACTTTTTTCATTTAGATTCGCCTGTCTATTAAAGGGTATCTATGCTCTTAATATATTCATAATGTTTAGAAATTAATTCCTTTAATTTTATATCCGTTAGTTGATTATCCATATTTATTCCATCTTCAATCAAGAGATCATAAATCAATTCTGCATACTCCCTATTTTCCTTCACCATTTTTTCATATCTCTTTTCTAGTTCATACGGAAAATCAAGACAATATGATATACTGCCAATTTTACCCTCTAAATAAGATTTTGTCATATTCATCATAAAATTTATATTTGTCATTGTTCAATTACCTCTCAATTCTATATATTTATCAATATCTCTTTCTCCAAATGTATAAAGTACATCATAAAATTTTCTAATATAATCAAATACCTCGTTTTTGTTAAAAGTCTCCAAAGCATCCTTACCAGTCATATGGTGGGTCTGCTTGTAATTTTCAAGACAAAACACTGTAAAATCAACTATTTTATCCATTCTTTTCCCTTACTAAATCTATATAACCACTTTTATATTAGTTTTTAGGTTATGGAATTTCCAAGGAAATAGTGCTAAAAATATAAAAATCTCCAATAGTCGTCTATTAAAAATAAAATGCTAGCAAAAATACTAACAGTATCCAGCGTTCTTATCATCAATACTCTTTTTTTGTATTATAATACTTAAACATTATATATTAGCATAGAATAAACGGCTTAAAAAATTCAGGTGATTGCTCCACCTGAACTTTTTTAATCTAATATCATTCCAGCCTCATAACAAGCTTTCAGATATTCTCTACTACTATAGTATAGGGAAGAGTTATAATTAGAGATTTCTTCTGATATAAATGATGTCATTACTTCATATAATGTATCTACAATACTCTTTCCATTTGATACGTCCTCAATAAGCCTTTGATAATCTTTTCCTATAGCTATATGACTAGGCACTTTATATATGCAGTTGCCAACTGAATCAAATTCTCCTTATTTAATACGATATTCCTCTATAATCTCATCTGATACTTGTTCAAAAGATAAGCAGTGACTAACTTCAGCTAAATCCAACTGTCGTTCTAACTCTGGCTTGCCAAGTATTTTAACAATATCAGCTACTTTATTCTTTGTAACTCTAGCAATATACTCAATAAGACTACATACATATACTAGATCGTTTTTTTCTTCTTCACTCATTTAAAAATTCACTCCTCTCGAACTTTAAACAAGATAGTACTTTTAAGGTATGAAAACCAATTTGATGATTGTAGTATACCATATTCTTCTAAGTTAAACCATGGTTTTAAAAACTAACCCGAATTATTCATGGGGAATAATAAAAGATGCAAGTAGCTTGTTGTTTCCCATGAATATTTCGGGACTAATAGTATAATTAAATAAGATTATCCTACGGTCAAGAATCGCCTAAAAAATATCTTCGAAATTCCAAACAACTGCCATTTTACCCATATGATCTATTTCAATGTGGTCAATAAATATATCTACCATCTCTCTAGTGAGTTTATTAAAGGGACAAAGTCTTGTAAAGTCTTTAATGGTATTTTCACTATCTTCCATATTAGATTGTAATAGCTTCATTTTTTTATCAAGATCATCTATCTGATCTTTTATTTCACTTTCTCTCTTTTCATATTCACTTTTCTCCTTTTTAAATACCTCAAGTGAAATGCTACCAGCTTTATATGCCTTGTAGTTATCGAATTTTTTATTTTGTAGCATTTTCAAGGTGATTTTATAGCCTTTAATATCTTTTTCATATTCCTGTATACTATCTTTCCTGCCTTGATTGACCTGACTTACATCATCTACTAACAGACTAAATTTCTGTAACATAGTAAGTATCACTTTAGCAATAATCATTTCATCTATCTGCTTATTGATACATTTATATACACTTACACTGCTTTTGGTATTACAAACATATCTTACAATTTTACCAGATTTATTATTATATACTTTGGTTATTAAAGTATGATTACAATCAGCACACTTGATTTTAGATGTAAAAAGCTCCATATTCTTTTTTCTACCTTTAGAGTAATGTCTGAACATGCCTTGCACCTTTTCAAAATCTTTACGACTTATAATTCCTTCGTGTGCATTTTCTACAACAATCCATTCACTTTCAGGTACTTTTATATCCTTCTTGCTACCTATTTCCGCTCTCTTATATTTCCCATATACAGCATCCCCTACATACCTTCTATCTTTTAGGATTGCTTGTATTCTAGATCCCCTCCAGTATGTTATATCATTTGATTTGTTACATGGAAACTTATCGTTTCTTTTCTTCCTTAGCATTAGTGGAGAAGGTATACCTTCCTTATTAAGGATTCTTGCAATCTCTGTTTGGGTTTTACCATTTAATCTCATAGTAAAAATCCTTCGAACTACATCAGCACTCTCAATATCAGCAACCAGTTTTTTATCCTTGTTTTTAACAAAACCATAGGGAGCATAGGCTGTCATATGTTTTCCTTTTTCAGCATTACCTCTCTTTGCACTTATAATCTTCTTAGATAAATCTTTTGAGTAAAAATCATGGATCATATTCTTAAAAGCAACGTCAATACCGCCTGTGTGGCTAGATGATTTTCCACTATCATAATTATCATTAACAGAAATAAAACGGATACCTAAGAAGGGGAAAATTTTATCAATGTAGGTACCTGTTTCTATATAATTACGCCCAAATCTCGAAAAATCTTTTACTATCACACAATTTATCAAGCCATGTTTAGCATCTTCTATTAACGTACTAACAGCTTCTCTCTCAAAATTTGTCCCACTTATTCCGTCGTCTACATATTCTTTAAGCGATGCTTTTTTAAGTTCTTTATGGTTTAATATATAATCCTTTATTCTTTCTCTTTGAGAGGCTATACTGTTACTATCGCAGTCTGAAACTTTCACATCTTCTGATGAAATTCTAAGGTACACACCAACAACATAATCTTGATTCATAAGCTACACCCCAAGAAAAGCTTTATATTCATCTTTAAATTTATACTTTATAACAATTTTATTTTCTATAACAGTTATGCTATGAATAAGTGATACAAGCATTTCTCTTGTAAGTTTTATCTCATCTTTAAAACTAATAGTATTATTAACAGCAGGATTTTTTAACGTTTCTAATAAACTGCTTTTGTCAACATTTAATTGATCAATTTGTTGTAGCAATAAACTATACTCTTTTTCATATTTTTTCGTTACAAATTCATATCCACTAGCTGACAATAATCCTGCTTTATAATCCTTATAAGTATCTTCTTTTAGCATTTTGATTTTATTTTTCTCACCTATTAATTTAGATCTTTTACTTTCTAAATGAGACAGTTCCCTTTTATACTGTGGTGAATTAAGGTAAGTTTCTTTATAATTTTTTTCATCTAGAAGAATGTTAATCTGTAATTGTAGATTTTTAAAAATGATATCTTTAAGCTTATCTTCTTTAATACCATTAAAATTACAACCATCGTCTTTGATATATTTTTTAGGACAATAGAATGTATATGCCTTTTCTTTCTCCCTAACCTTTCTATAGCCACTATCTCTCTGTAATTTACCACCACATGTACCGCAAACAATCATACCTTTTAGTATATTGTCCTTATTTTTAGTTGCTTTTTCTTTTCCGTTTCCTTTACTCATACTCTGTACTTTATAAAATATTTCTTTGTCTATTATAGGTTCATGAGTGTTTTTAATTATATTAACATGCTCTAGTTTTCTTTTATTATTTTGCCTACCTTTATATAGTGCCGTATCATATTGACGCCCCATAATTGCACCTATATAATTAGGATTTTCTAATAAACTCTTTACAGAAGAACCTCGCCACAATGCTTTTTCTTCTACGTCCTTACTACCCCTTAAACCCTTCTCCCATAAATATCTATACTGGGATGGGATATTAAGATTATTAAGCTTATGAGCAATAGCAGTCACTCCCATTCCCTTAATCCTTAGATTAAAAATCATTGTAACAACATCTTTTGTTTCTTCATTGACTTCAAGTACATATTTGTTTTCAGCTGATTTTTTATATCCATATGGTGCGTACTTACCTAAAAACTTGCCGTTTTTTTTCTTTGCATCTAATGCTGTACAAATTTTTTTGGAAATGTCTTTTGCATAGCTATCATTAATAATTGATTTTAAGGCAATTTCTAGATCCTGATTATCTTTTATATTGAGACTATCAAAATTATCAGTAACAGCAATAAACCTGACACCGATATTCGGAAAAATCTTTTCAATATAGTGTCCTGATTCAATATAATTTCTACCAAATCTTGATAAATCTTTTACAACAATTGTATTGATTATGCCTTTTTTCACATCTTCTATTAACTTATTGAAAGCATCTCTATCAAAATTAGTTCCTGAAAACCCATTATCTATATAAGTTTTTTTATAAATTAGTTGTTCATTTTTTTCTATATAGTTCTTTAGCATAGCAACCTGATTTTCGATAGAATCGCCACCAGTTACATTATCTTCTATAGAAAGTCTTGCATAAATACCCACATTATACTTAAGAGTGATGTTAGATTGTTTTATATTTTTTCTGCTAATACGTGCCACTCTAAACACCACCCTTTATATCGTTTAATTTATTATCTATATCTTTACTGCTTTGGCTATGCTTTAAGCTATTCTCTACATAATTTATAGCATCTTTATATTCATCTTGAAACCTAAAATGTATGCTAATCCTCTTTTTATCTACTACTACTATCTTTTCAATCAATAACACTACAATAGTTCTCGTAATTTCTGTAATATTTTTATTTTGAGTAAATTTAGTAATCCACTCACTTTTACCTTTGCTCGTTATTAATTCACTTGCACGATTTTCAAGATCCAATAATTGCTCTTCTATTTCATTACATCTTATTTCAAAATCAGCTTTCATCTCCATATAATCAGATTTGGTTATAATACCAGCTTTAAAATCCTCGTATAGGCCCGCCCTTAGGTTATTATATTTTTCTAGTTCTTCCATCTTAGCAACTATTCTTCTATCCACTTTTTCATTTTTTGTGTTGTTAAGTGGCATTTTCTCTATATACTTTAATAATTCATCTAGCTTAACCATCAGCTTTATTTGATTTTTTATTACAGCTCTAACAGTTTTTTTCAATGCTTTATCACTTATTCTATGGTTGGTGCATTTATTTTTATCTGTTTTATAAGTGGAACAAATATAATAAACATATTCTTTTCCTTTATTTTTAATAAGCTTTCTAACCATAGTATTTTTACAACTATCACAGTATAAAATACCTGAAAAAGGATACACCACATCATTGCCTTGGCTTCTACGAGTATCTAGTTTTGAGATTTCACGAACAAGATTAAAACTCTCTTTTGAAATAATGGCATCGTGTGTATCTTCTACACGTATCCACTGGTCTTTTGGTTTATCCACGAGCTTTTTAAGTTTATAATTAGTTCGCCCACTTTTTCCTTGTATCATTACGCCTGTATACATTTCATTTTTTAGTATTCTTTCAACCGTACCAGCTGACCATTTTGCAATTTTATTTACTTTAAAAGGATTTTTATAAGAAAAACCTAACATCTGTTTATATTCATATGGTGATAATACACCATTGTCATTAAGAATATCTGCTATTTTCCCTGTACTATATCCTTCAATTCTCATCTTATATATATCTCTTACAACATCAGCTGCAAAATCATCTATTTCTAACTTTCTTTTATCTTCTTTAGATTTTACATAACCATAAAGGGGAAAAGATCCTGTATAATGGCCCTTTTTTTGCCTAACCATAATACTACTTCTTACTTTTGTAGAAATATCTCTGCTGTAAGAATCATTGATTAGATTTTTAAAAGGAATGATAATGCTGTCTGTACTAGAAGTATTTTTTATACTGTCATAACTATCGTTAATGGCAATAAATCTCACCGACAAGAGTGGAAAAACTTTTTCTATATATCTTCCAGTTTCTAAATAGTCACGTCCAAATCTGGATAGATCCTTTACAATAATGCAATTTACTTCACCTTTTTTGACCAGATCCATCATTTCCTTAAATGCTGGTCGATCATAATTTATACCACTGTATCCGTCGTCAACTTTTTCTGTAGCCACTTTGATATTAGTATTTTTTTTCAAAAAAGCATGTATGAGCTCTCTTTGATTGACTACACTATTGCTCTCTTTTTTATCTCCATCATCTTTAGAAAGACGTATATATATTGCTCCATTATATTCAATATTTCTTTGCATAAAAAAACCTCCTATATTTTTTCCAGTAACATAGGATAGTTGTTTTTAATTTAGCCCTAAGACTAAAATATAATATTTTCATTTGAATGACCAGTTATCGTCAGATTTTTTTTTACTTTTTATTCTACTATCCTAAAATATTGTTTTAGTCTATCTGTAAGAGTATGATTGCAGGTGCTAAAAACCGATTCAACTATCATACCCTCACATATGAAAAGGTATGGATTTTTAACACTTTCTATGAAATTTTGTATCCTTTCACTTGGCTGTAGTTCTTCATTTATGTCAATATCCTTTATATCTATTAACAATGTTTTATCTACTAAATTATCTTTCATGTCAACATCCCCCATAATTTGGATTATCTAAATATATGCTCTTTAATGATTGTCTAATGATAAAAAATATTCAGGATCTTTCTTATCCTGAATAAATGTTGTTATATCTTCTATGTTGTATGTTTTACCTGTATAGTTCTGAATTAAAATACAACATCTTTTTCTAATGTAACTTCACTTTTCCCACAAAAAAACAGCTCCTGAGCTGTTTTTCTTCAACTAAATAACCTACAATTGGCAATAAAAAAAAGCCACACGTATAAAACATACAGCTACTTAAATACACTCTACCAAATTAAGAAAGGCTCAAGGAGTTACATATTCAATTTTATTCCTCCTATTTTTTGATATGAAAAATACCCCTACTATTCTCTAGTAGAGATATTGAATACAACACTTTCTCCATTATATGTATAATAGTTTATTGACAATACTGTGTCAGTGCCAACAAAGTCTCTAATATCGTCTACAAGGACCAATTCATACTTTCTGATTGAAGCTGCACCATATGTTTGTACATACCTTCTTTTTCCAACAGATCTTTTGGTTTTCCTTGCTCTTTTACATATCCATCAGAAAGAACGACAACCTTATCTGCATTTTCAACAGTTCGCATCCTATGAGCAACTACAATTACAGTTTTATCTTTTATCAATTCAGAGATTGCTCTTTGAATTTTCGTTTCATTTTCAACATCAAGAGAAGCTGTAGCTTCATCTAATAGAATAATTGGAGAATCCTTTAATAAGGCTCTTGCAATAGAAATTCTTTGACGTTCTCCTCCTGATAAGGTTGAACCATTTTCACCAATAATGGTTTCATATCCTTTTGGCATGCTCGAAACAAAGTCGTCACACATAGCAAGCTTTGCAGCTTTTAACACTTCTTCATCACTCGCTTCTCTTTTGCCTAATCTTATATTTTCCATTACTGTATCATTGAATAATGTAACATCTTGAAATACTATCGTATAATTTTTAAGTAAAGCTTCTGGTTCTACTTTTGTAATATCCTCTCCTCCAATGGTTATACTTCCTTTATTTACATCCCAAAATCTAGCAGCAAGTTTTGCAGCCGTACTTTTACCACTTCCTGATGGTCCAATGAGTGCAGTTACTTCTCCTTGTTTTGCTGTAAATGAAACATCTTTTAAAACAGTTTCATCATTATTGTAAGAAAAACCAACATGGTTAAAATTAATATGATAACTATTTGGTTCATAATCTTTTTTACCAGTTTGAACCTTATAATTTTCTATTTCATTCATTCTTTTAATTGGCATTTCTGTACTGAAAACCTCAGCTATATTCGTAAGGTTTCCAGAAAGAGGATCATATAATCTTGATGCTGTAACTAAAAATATGAAATAAGTTAATAAATCTGTTTGCTCTTTTATTAAAAGAGAACTTCCTACCAAAATAACCGTTGCAAGTCCTAACCTTAATACAGCTTGTGCACTCGTTACAATTGCGCCTGTTGTAAGTTCTGATTTTATTTGTGCTTTTTCTGAATCATCAAGCTTTTTGTCTAAACCCTCCATATAAGATTTTTCAATATGATAAGCTTTTATATCTTGAATATTTTCAAGGCATTCTTGGATACCATCTGCACATACATATTTAGATTTATAATGTTTTTCTTTTGATTTTTGTTGTATCTGCTTACAAAGGAAAATCATTGTAAAAGATACTGGAATAACCCAAAGAACTGCTAATCCCATACGCCAATCCATTATTAATAGAGAAATAACAATCATTGTAGTAGATAGAATAGATCCAAATAACTGTGGTATTGCATGAGAAAAAGCGTGTTCTAAAATTGCACAATCTCCCATAATGATATTTGTCAAATCTGATAAATCTCTCTTACCAAAGAATGATAGGGGAAGTTCTCTTAATTTCTCACCTAAAGCGATTCTTCTTTTTGCACTTTCCTTATAGGTCGAAAGATATAGATTTGAATATTGAAAATGATGGAAAAGATAGCTAATCACTACTGCTACTAAAATAAGTCCCATATACTTTAACATGTTTGGGGTAGTAGCTTCTTTTCCAAGAACAGGTCTTAATAGTTCATCTAACATAAGAATAAAAATTCCTACAGGAATCATCATACTCAAGTTTACAAGGGCACTATAAATACTTCCTTTTAAAAGATCCTTTGTTCCTTGTTCACTAAGTGCAAATTTATTTTGAATAATCTTAAACATTCGCCTCCACCTTCCCAACTTTCCATGAAATAGATGTTTGATATTCTTCCCACATTTTTTTGTATGTTCCGTTTTTATGTGAAAGATTCTCATGATCTCCACTTTCTACAATTTTCCCATCCTTTATAACAAGAATTGAGTCAACATCTTTTATAGAAGAAAGTCTGTGAGCAATCATTAAAACAGTTTTATCTTGAACAAGAGATTCAAAAGCTTTTTGTATTTGATATTCATTCTCAGGATCTGCAAAAGCTGTTGCTTCATCTAATATAATGATTGGAGAATCTTTTAAAATAGCTCTGGCTAAGGCGATTCTTTGCTGTTCTCCTCCAGAAAGATATACCCCTTCTGTCCCTACAACTGTATCTATCCCTTGAGGCATTTTTTCTATGATATCGTCACACTGTGCTAAATGTGCTGCTTTCATTACTTCTTTGCGAGTAGCCTTTGGATTTGCTAATCTAATATTTTCTAATAAGCTTGTTTTAAATAACTTACTATTTTGAAAGACAAAAGCAATTTTTTCCATCAAATCTTTCTCCTCAAAATCTTTTACATTAACACCTCCAATTTCAATCCTTCCACAGTCTACATCCCAAAATCTTGCCACAAGACTTGCCAATGTACTCTTTCCACCTCCCGAAGGACCTACTAACGCAAAAGTTTTTCCCTTCGGAATAGTAAAACTCACATTACAAATAGCAGCTTTGCCACTCTCTGGATAAGTAAAACTAACATTTTTAAATACAATATCATTTTCATTTGTTTGTTTTTTCTGGTTTGTTTCTTCTAAGCTCTTTGCTTCTAATATTTCATCTATTCTGATTAAAGCTTCCTTTGCTGCCATAATATTTTCACTTGAAAACAGGATTTTCGTCATCATTACTGCAATAAGTGGTGAAAATAACATATAAAAAATCAAGTCTAATAAAAATGCATTATAATCTGACCCGTTCAATATGAAAAGAATTCCAATCGGTATCAAAAGTAACGCTGGAGCATTGATCGTAATCGTAAATCCAATCATGGGAACACGACAATTTATGGCATATTCTGAAGCAAAGTCACTATATCCCTTAATGGATTTATGAAAATTCTTAAAAGAATATACGGTTTGCTGAAACACCTTCACTACAGGAATTCCTCTAACATATTCAACGGCAGATGCGTTCATATCTTCCAATGCATCCATATATTTTTTCATGAATTTCGCATTATTTCCTCCCATCATCTTCCTTAAAATCAATAAACTTAAAAATATGGGTGCTAAACAAACAAGCCCTAAACTCCAATCAAAAATGAATAAGATGATAACTATAGCAATAGGCATTATGATAACCCCTGATAAATCTGGCAATTGATGTGCTAAAAAACCATGGGTTAAACTTGCATTATCATCAATTACTTTTCTAAGTTTACCACTTGTGTTTTTCGTGAAAAAACCTAAAGGAAGTGTAACAATCTTATGCATGGCTTCCTTCCTCATGTTCTTTTCAACACGAAAAGCGGCCAAATGTGAACACATTAAACTTATAAAGTAAAGCGTAATACTTAAAAGAGAAAATCCAACTGCCATCCAGCCATATTTTATGCTTTGTGTAGCTTGGGTAACATCTGGCAAAGCCTTAAAAATATCTTTTACAACAAACCATATACAAACAAATGGAAATAAAGATAAAATTGCACTCATCCCAGAGAACACAATTGCAAGTATAATGAAAAAACGATACTTACCTGCAAATTTTAATAATTTCGAAAGCGTTGATTTTTGTTTTGATTCCATTTTTATGATTCACCATCCTTCTATGTGATTCCTAATCCCTAAATACTAAGAGCTTCTTTAAAAGATATATATCCTTCTTGAAAAATTTACCAAGAAGGATTTTTTATCCTTTTCAAATAATCTTTACCTTCTTTAGAAAGCATCCATACATGCAGTTGATTTTTTTTCATACTTTTTTTACTGCATCCATTACAAGTATTGCAACCTGCATAATATTTCTGTAGATAACCCATATTATCAAGCTGATTCACTGCTGTCTTAATAAGTATTTCATCTACATCTAAATTTTCTTCTAGATCTTCATAGGATAGGATTCTTCCTTCCCTTAATGTAATTAATATTTTATCTAACAACAATCCAATCACCTCTAAAAAATCATTGTTCCTATTCGATAAACAATGCCACCGATAACAAGTGCACTCACCATATAATAACTCACAATTTTAATGGTCCATTTTAAGGAATGGGTTTCAGCATTGACAGATGCAATAGCTGCCATACATGGAATATTAAAATAATATGCAAACATAAAAGCAAGGGCCGAAGCCTTTGAAACAGATGCTAACATAACCGTTGATAAAGCAGTTTGGTCAAATTGAACAGCTCCTGAAATCATAATTCCTGAAAAACTTGATATTCCTGTTCCTACTCCAAATAACATGGATAATACGCCTAAAGCACCTTCCTTACTCATTATAGAAACAATCAATGCAATAAATAGTCTCCAATCTAGTCCTAAAAAAGATGCTATAGGTTCTACTGTTTTACCAATTGCATATATTGGACTATTTTCAATATTTCCATCAGACGTATATGACAAAGCCCACATTATAACAGATACACCCACAATTACAACAAATGCTTTTTTCATAACATCTTTCATTTTACTCCAAACATGAACAAAAATTCCTTTCCAGTTGGGTTTGTGATAAGGTGGCAGCTCCATAATCAGCCCAGTCCCATCTTCTTCCTTTATAAACTTTGTTCTAAAAATCCAAGATGTAAATATAATATGGAAAATAGAACATATGAACAAAGCTACAATAACCCATATGGCATTCACACCAAAAAATAGACTTCCTACTAAGCCTATAACTCCCCACATAGCCGCACACGGTACGACCATACTCGTAGTAATTGTAAGGAGCCTTTGTTTCCATGAATCTATTACTCTAGATCCAGTGATCCCTGCCATATTACAACCAAAACTCGTAACAAATGGCATAATAGATTTTCCATGTAAACCTATATTATTCATAGTTGTATCAAATACATAAGCAACTCTCGCCATATATCCTACATCTTCCATAAATCCGAAAATAAACACAACCCCTGCAATAAATACTCCCATAAGAATGGCCATAGAAACTGAAGGCACAACTGCTTCTGTTAGTAATGAAACAATCCAATTTGAAATTCCTTTATCTAATAAAATATTTCGTAAGGTTAAAGAGATTTTTGGTAATATACTACCAATCCCCATCATAAACGGCATAGCGATCATCATGCTGGCAATAAATCCTAGTATCATCATAAACACTGCAATCGGTTTTCCAAAAATTCTATGGGTGGATAGCTTATCAAATCCAATTCTCTTTAGGGAATATTCTCGTTTTTTTGTGAATACACCATCTAAAACACTTTCGATCCATGCATACCTACAATTAGCTGCCTTTAGAGGTCCATCTGTATTTCTTTTGATAATAGAATGGATCATTTCCCATTCATCTTTTGTAACCTTTTCTTTAACAAGATCAACAATTTGCCTATCATTTTCAAGCAATCTTATACCAAGCCACCCTCTACTACAATTTCCTATACCTCCATCAGGTAAGATTTTCATAATATCATTGAATGCTTCTTTGAAAACATCCTTATATATTTTTACCATAGTATCTGTATGAAGAATCTTTTCATTTGCTTCTATTATTTGAACTTTTTCTAAAAGACTTTCAACACCTTCTCCTTTCGCAGCCACCATAGGAACAATGGGTATTCCTAATTTTTCTTGTAGCTTTTCAATGTTAATAACTTTACCTTGTTCCTTGGCAACATCTATCATATTCAATACCCCAATTATAGGAACATTCATTCCTACCATCTCTGAAAGTAAATACATGCTTCTCTCTAGCTGGGATGTATCTACCATTGTAATAATCATATCCACCTCATCTGAAATGATGAAATCTCTAGCAATAAGCTCTTCTGCCGAATTAGCAGTCAAGCTATATGTTCCAGGTAAATCCACAAGGCTGTATTTTTTATGATTAAAATGAAATATACCACTTTTTTGCTCAACGGTTTTTCCAGGCCAATTCCCTACATGCTGTTTTGCACCAGTAAGTCTGTTGAAAAGTGTTGATTTTCCTGTATTTGGTTGTCCTGCTAGACCTATTTTAACGAAACCTTCTACAGCTACACTGTCCATTTAGGATACCTCCTTTACAAGTATTTTTTTAGCTTCCTCTTTATTTACAGCAATCATTGTATCTCTAGCAAACAATAAAACTGGAAACTTTTTATTATTTTGAATAACTTCCACAATTGTTCCATTTGTCAGTCCCATAGCTGTTATTTTACTTATAAACTTATTTGATCCTTGTAATGCTACTATTTTACATAGGGTATTTTCCTTTTGTAAATTTAAACCGTTCATCTAATCACCTCTCATTTCGTTGATCTATTTTTTTAAATATATTTTGCATCAATTTCATTTTGTAACAATAATCATTATCAATATATTGGCGTATTTTTTATATAACCCGTTCCTTTATATTATGTTTATTTAATCTTTTCCTACAATCATTATATTGATAATGATTATCATTTTCTACTCCAAAACAAATAAAAAATGCTCCAAAAAATAAAAAAATATTTATATTTGGAACATTTATCCTATTATTATTGAATTTTTTAAATGCTATGGAACCTTGATTATTTTGATTTTCTGTATTTTAATGGTGTTATATTATTATATCTTTTAAATACATTTGCAAATTTACTTGGATTTTCATAGCCTATTTCATTGGTAATCTCCAAAATTGACATATTTGTATTTTTCAATAAATATTTTGCTTTTTCTATTTTTACTTTTTTTATATATTCATATACCGTATCTCCTGTAAGCTCTTTAAACCATTTTTGTAATTTATAAACACTCATATTTAATTTACTCGCTAGTTCTTTCACAGACGGTGCATTTTCAATATTTTCATTGATGATTTCTTTTGCCTTAGTGATCATTTCTACTTCATTATTTTTAAGTTTTTTCAAATTTTCTTTTGATTTTTCTTCAAGGAAAGTATCTAAAAACTCAATTGTTTTTAATTTTATTTTCATATATCCCATCACATTATGATTAGTAATTGCATCTATCTCTTGTGCTATTTTTCTTAAATCATAGCTAGCTTTTTCAATAATTAGTATATTTCCATTAAATATATTATTTATGTTTTCTTGCCAATCTGTTATGAGTTTATCTTCCCAAATTGAATTGATAGCATTTTTAATAATATTAAAATTAATATGAATAGATATGGTTTTACAATTTTTATATTTAAATTTAAAATAATCTAGTCTATTCAATGTTCTATAAATAAAAATATCTCCTTTTTTAAATGTATATTCTTTATGGTCTGGTAAAGACAAAATTTTTATATATCCACTATAACAATATCCTACTTCTAAAATTTCCTCATAATTTAATCTATTATCAAAATCCATTTCCATTTTTGAGATATTCAATCCTGAGATTTCTAATCCATCTTCTATTTTTATCCTAAAAAAATCTCCTGCACCAAATTCATCTTTGATAACATATTTTTTCCCTAGTAACTCATCCAATGTTTTACTACAGTATTTATCTTCAATATATTTGTAATAGTCATCTACTATATTTTTTTTTATTATCATTTTAATCTACCCTCCCCTTTTTTGAAATTTAGGTTCACCATAAATATTGTAATAAATCGTACCCCTACTCTGTCAATATATACTATACAGGAAAATTATTGATATATTTCCCATGAAAGCTCCTAACAAAATGGCATATTGTCCAACATCCGTTCTGCTAAACATAAATGAGAAAAATCTTTTCCAATAAAAACAAATAATACTCCCCCTCTAGTATAACAATGTATTTAAATTAAACAACACTCTACTCTTCTAATTTTTATTTTCCATATTATTGTTTCCTCTCAAATTTATTTCATAAAAAGTAAACAATCTATATTCATATTGCCTTATTGCCAAATGAATATATGAAAATGATAAGGAAAAATGACTGAAAACTTATACATAGCTTCAGTCATTTTTCCTTATCATTATATTGATTTTTCATTGAAATTTGAAACTTTTCCTATGCTAAGATTTATTAGTTCTTTTTCTATTTTAATGGCCAATACAATACTAATCATGGTTGTAATCATATCTGCAGCAGATTGAGAATATATTACTCCATTTAATTGAAAATACACCTCCCCATAAGGCTCCTCCTATTGACAGATATAAGGTAGAATAGGCAAACTGAAAACCAAAGGTAAAAAAATATAATCCTATTGGCTTTTAATGCTTTTTCAGCAATAGCAATAACGTATGTATCATTACTTAATAGAGATACGATCAGATGAGCAAATAAGACAACCACAAGCGTCCAAAGAACACAATAGATGGTTGTCAATTTCACACTTACATGAGTTACCTCCATTAACCTTGTATAATTCTTTGCACCATAATTAAATCCTGCCATAGGTTGAAACCCCTTCATAAATCCAAATACAACATTCGTTCCAAGCGTAACAATTCTAAGTACAATCCCCATAGCTACCACCACTTCATCTCCGTAGTAACTAGATGTCCTTAAAATAAGGCTCATAGAAAAACCAGTAAGGAATTGTAATAACATCATGGAGATTCCAATTTTAATTACTTGAGAATATATATCTAATTTAGGCTTAAAGTTTGATATTCCAATATGAATATACCTATTTTCCCCAAAGAAAAACCGAAATATGTAAGGGATGTAATAATTTATGAAATAAGCGTAGCAATAGCTGCTCCCTTGAGCCCCATGTTTAAAGTATATATTAATAATGGATCTAATACCATGTTCAAAACAGCACCACTTATCATAGCCCTTAAATTAATATTGCTCGCTCCTTGTGAAATGGCAAGATTCCCAGCAGTAACATTTGCTGTACTAAATAACACACTAATAGCAAAAATTGCAGCATAACATTTAGCATAAGGTAATATGGTATCCGTTGCACCCATAAACTTTAATATTGGGGTTAAAAACACTAAAACTATAATGACTAAAATCACACCTATGATCAAACTTGTATATAATGATGTGGCAGCTACTTCATTTGCTTTTTTTATTTTCTTTTGCTCCTAAGAGTCTAGAAATATAAGATGCTCCTCTCACCCCAAAGGTTAACCCAATACCAGAAAAATATAAGGATAATGGAAAAGCTACAGATACTGCTCCTACTTGTTGAGTCCCTAAACCAGATTTCAAACGGCATTCAAGCAAGTTTATGGAACAACCCCTTACCAATATTTAAAAGAAATGCGTATGAACCATGCTTTATTGCTTCTTCAAAATTCAGATTATAGTGTACAAACCATTGCAAACAAAGTTGGCTATAAGAACGCAGGTCATTTCCCAGGCATTTTTAAAAAAACTTATGGAATTACTCCTAAAAGATATCGTGTTATTCATCACATTCCTTAACAAAAAGGAAGATATATAAATTGCATTAAAGATTTTACTTTTGTAGACAACTCCTACTAATTACCTGTTCGGGAACCAAATTTATTGATCTGATAAATTTTCTAACTTTTAATTTTATTTTACAAGCATCTGTATAGAATACATTATTGGTTATTTCAGCTTTTAACCAACCCCATAAGCCCTCAACCAGGTTAAATTTAGGACGATATGGTACTAAAAAACTAAACTCTAATCTATTAGTGTATTTTAATAAAAATGTTTCGATCATTTTTACCTGATGGACTAGAATCATTAAGATCTTACCCGTAGGATGTACGGTCATAACTTTTTTGATGAATTTCAAAAAAATTCCTTGTGCATACATCTATTTTAAAAATATAGTAAACACTAAAAAATGACTGATTCACCAATAATGGATTTTCAGTCATTTTTTATTACTTGCTATGTTAATGTATGCTACTACAAATTCTATCACCTTAGATGGTTTGTAATTAGTTCCTTAAATACTCCATCCTTCAGCCGCTTTTCGAATAGTTGAAAATCTGCTGTATATACCATCTTGTTTTGACAACTCCTCATGCGTTCCCCTTTGTACAATTTTTCCTGAGTCAACGACTAAAATTTGATCAGCATTTTGAATTGTAGCAAGACGATGAGCAATAATAATAATGGTTTTCCCATGGGTTAAGGTATTAATAGCCTCCTGAATATAATGCTCATTTTCTGGATCAACACTTGCAGTTGCCTCATCTAAAATAACAATAGACGCCTGACCTACGTACAGTGATTAGGGCAAATTATGAATAAAATCCATAATTTGTAATTAGTTGAACTTTAATGTGTTTAATCCTTGACTTAAACTATTATATTCTTGTTAAATAGAAGTATTTCTACACTTTTATTACTTTTTAGAAAAATAATGGAAATAGATAGAGTTATAAATACCCTATGTTGGCCATATTTAATGTTAAATTTAACCATAAAATCTAAAATAACTAGATAGTATCATATATCATAAAGGATAAAATTGAATTTCAGCTTATATTTTCTTATATTTGAGCCATAACACCTATTAAACC
>NZ_JAOART010000146.1 GCF_025210435.1 Anaeromicrobium sp. | reverse complement strand
TTTTCCACCCAAGTCCTTGTCACAAGCGAAAGTGTGAATCTTCGTAGATAGGTTCATGAGTCATGTTGGAGTAGCATAGGATGTTGTGACGTTCCAGGGTTCCAAAGATTTTCAATATATTTTCCCTTATAGGCAAGTTACTGTATAAAGAAAGCCTAGTGTTACGAAATCTATAATTCTATAAAAAAGTAGTGATAGAAATATAATAGTAGAAGGAGAAGAAGATGAGAAGAAGAAAGAAGAAGGGGGCAGATTTGAAGCTCCTTAGTTATGAAGAATATGTAGTAGTAAATGCAGAAGAATATAAGGGGAGATGGAGAGAGTATTTTGGAAATGATAATCCCATATATGTGGAAATTGGTACGGGTAGAGGTCAGTTTATAACTACTTGGGCTAAAAATAATCCCCATATAAACTTTATTGCCATGGAAATGAAGGAAGAGGTTCTTTTAAAGGCCGTTGAAAAATCCCATGGGTCAGGTTCTAAAAATATTGCTTTTTTATGGAAGGATGCTAATAGATTAGAAGAGTATTTTAATGAAAATGAGTTGAGCAGGATTTTCATAAATTTCTGCGATCCCTGGCCTAAAAAGAGATGGGCCAAAAGAAGACTGACTCATCATAGATTTTTAAACATGTACAAGAACCTATTGAAGGAAGATGGAGAAGTACATTTTAAAACGGACAATGAAAGGTTGTTTGAATTTTCCTTAAATGAATTTGCAGGAGCAGATTGGAAATTAAAAAATATTTCTCTAGATTTACATAATAGTGAATTGACAGAAAATATTACTACTGAATATGAAGACAAATTTGTGGCTCAAGGTCTTAAAATATATAGACTAGAGGGTCTGCCTAAGTAAAGGGAAGGTTATCCATAGGGGTGACCTTCCTTTTATATTTCCCAGGCAAAGATATGCCTTATGGTATAATGGAAAAAAGGAAGGATGGAGGAGTCATGATGGAAGAGAAAAGACGAGTGGTCATATCTAATAAAAAGGGTATTCATGCAAGGACTGCGGCAATGATAACTTCATTTGTAAATATTGTTAGGACAAAGTATAATGTGAGATTATATATTCAAAAGGAAAAGGATGAAAGTAGATTTCCCCTTGCTAATATGTTAACTTTAGCTGCCCTAAAAATAAAAAAGGGTGATATATTGTATGTGATTGCAGAGGGGGAAAATAGGAAAGAGGCCCTTGAAGAAATTTGTAACTATATATCTGGAGAAATAGATCAAAGGGTAAATGATATAGAAGAGATAGATAAATTACTAGAAGAACATACTATAAATATTACTAGTGAGTTAAAATCCATAACTGAGATTAAAAATAAATTTGGTAGTATATTAAATCATATGGGGGATGGAATTTGCCTTATGGATAATAGGGGCATAATAACATATTTAAATCCAGCCTATGAAAACATATTTAATATTAAAAAGGAAGATATAATAGGACAACATGTGAAAAAGATTTATCCCAATAGACCAAGTGTAGGGGTATTAGATACAAAGGAAAAGATAATAGATATTTTAATAAGGGGAAAGGATGGAAAAAGAATACTATCCAGTGCAGTTCCCATATTTGCCCACAATAAATTCAAGGGTGTAATAACTACTTATAAGGATGTGACAGAGTTAGAAGAAGTAATCCAAAGGCTCCATAAGGCAGAAGAAAAGATTAAATACTATGAAGAAGAACTGAGTAAAAACAGTGATGTGGATGAGGCTTTTAATATAATAATAGGAAACAGTTCCCTTTTAAAGGACGTGAAGAGGTTATCATCTAAGGCGGCTAAAACATCTGTTAATGTAATGGTTAGGGGAGAAAGTGGTACTGGTAAGGAACTTGTGGCTAAGGCAATTCATAAAGCTAGTAAAAGAAAGGACCAGGCCTTTATTAAAGTGAATTGTGCTGCCATACCAGAAAATTTATTGGAAAGTGAATTGTTTGGATACGAAAGGGGAGCCTTTACAGGAGCTAGTAAGAGAAAAATAGGCAAATTTGAATTGGCAAATGGAGGAACTCTATTTTTAGATGAAATAGGAGAAACAAACTATAATATTCAGGCAAAGCTTCTAAGAGCCATACAGGAAAAAGAAATAGAGCGCCTTGGTGGTAATGAATTAATTAAGATAGATATTAAAATAATCTGTGCCACAAATAGAAATTTAGAAGATATGGTAAATAATAATGAGTTTAGGGAAGATTTATATTATAGATTAAATGTAATTCCAATTGTATTGCCACCCCTAAGAAATAGAAAAGAGGACATAGGCCTATTAGCAGAGCATTTTATAGAAAAAATTTGTAAGGAAGAGTCCATGGATGAAAAAAGTATATCTAGGGAGGCTTTGAATCATTTAAAGGAATATTGTTGGCCAGGAAATATTAGAGAGTTGGAAAACATTATTACAAGGTCCATAACCTTAAGTGATAGGTATGAAATAGATGTGGATAATTTGCCTAGCTATATGAGAAATGATAAAAGAAAAAACGATGGGTTGATAAATTTTATCAACGGAGATTTGGCTAGAATGGAAGATTATGATAGAGAAATAGTGAGATTAGCCTTAAAAAAACACAAAAGTTTCAATAAGGCAGCAAAAGCCTTAGGTCTTACCCATAGGACTGTATCATTGAAAGCTAAAAAATATAATTTGATTTAAGGGAGTTGATAAATTTTATCTGGCGTTGATAAATTTTATCAACTTTTTATTTTTAAAAAGAAATACAGATGGATATATATATATAGATTTCTGGTGTATAAACTTGCTTTATGTGGGCCTATTTCAGGAAACTATTGAAAATCTTTTCCACCCAAGTCATTGTCATAAGCGAAAGTGTGAATCTCCGTAGATAGGTTCATGAGTCATGTTCAAGGAGCATAGGATGTTGTGACGTTCCAGGGTTCCAAAGATTTTTAATATATTTTCTCTTATAGGCAAGTTACTGTATAAAGCAATTTTAAAACCAAGAAATCTATATAGATTTCTGGTGTATAAACTTCCTTTATGTGGGCCTATTTCAGGAAACTATTGAAAATCTTTTCCACCCAAGTCCTTGTCACAAGCGAAAGTGTGAATCTTCGTAGATAGGTTCATGAGTCATGTTCAAGTAGCATAGGATGTTGTGACGTTCCACAATTCCAAAAAATTCTCAATAGTTTCCATTGTAGGCAAGTTACTTTAATACAGAAAACTTAGTGTTGATAAATCTATAGCTTACATAAAGAATTTAATAATGGGGAAAATAAAGTTGGCATGTACTTTGCAATATGTATTAGGGAAAACGTTAACTAAGAATATAATGGATAATAGATAAAAAATAAGGAAAAATGGAGAAAAATAGGAGGAAAATAAATGGTGAAAAGAGAAATAGTAGTTAAGGAAAAGAATGGATTACATGCAAGACCTGCAGGAGTTTTAGTTAAGGAATGTGGAAAATTTAAAAGTAACATGGAAATAGAATATAAGGGAAAGAAAATAAATGCTAAGAGTATAATGGGAGTCATGGCCTTAGGAGTTAAAGAAAATGAAACTATAACTATTATTGGAAATGGTGAAGATGAAGAAAGTGCAGTAGAAGCAGTAGTTAGTTTAGTGGAATCTAATTTTGGACTTTAAGGCATATTCAAAAAATAAATTAGTGATTTCACTGGTTAGTTAGATTATTTTCTTCGTTATGGAGTCGTTTACATATGTTTAATATGCTCACTCACCATGCCTTGAAAATAATCCAACTCCCTCAGCGACCTGACTGATTTATTCCTTTTATATGCCTAAAGCCTAACTTTATTTTAATAAAAACCTTTAAGATTAAGTAACTATATTTAAAAGAGAGGGGATTAATTATGAAAAAAATAATTAACCAGGTAGAAAATATTGTTGACGAAATGCTAAAAGGAATAGTTAAGGCTCATCCAGAACATGTAAAGAGAGTTGAAGGATTTAATGTTCTAGTTAGAAAGGATGCCCCAGTGGCTGGAAAGGTAGCTTTAATCAGTGGTGGTGGAAGTGGTCATGAACCATCCCATGGTGGATTTGTAGGAAAGGGAATGTTAGATGGTGCAGTTGCAGGAGAAGTATTTACATCACCTACTCCAGATCAAGTATTTGAAGGTATAAAGGCCATTGATTCAGGTAAGGGTGTATTATTAGTAATAAAGAATTATTCAGGAGACGTAATGAATTTTGAAATGGCAGCAGAAATGGCTGAAATGGAAGGAATTACAGTTGATAAGGTAATTGTAAATGATGATGTGGCTGTTGAAAATAGTACTTATACAACAGGTAGAAGGGGAGTTGCAGGAACTATATTCGTACACAAGATAGCAGGGGCTGCAGCTGAAGAAGGAATGGAATTATCAGAAGTTAAGAGGATTGCTGAGAAGGTAATAGCCAATACTAGGACTATGGGAATGTCTCTAGGACCGTGTATAGTTCCAGCGGCAGGAAAGGCAAGTTTTGAGCTTGGAGAAGAAGAAATTGAAATGGGTCTTGGTATCCATGGAGAGCCTGGAACTCATAGGGAAAAAATTTCTAGTGCCGATGAAATTACTACCCATATGGTGGAGAAAATATTAAATGATATACCATTTGATGAGGGGCAAGAAGTGGCCGTATTAGTTAACGGACTAGGAGCTACTCCACTTATGGAACTATATATAGCCAATAGAAAAGTGGCTGAGTTATTAGAAGGAAGAAAGCTTAAGACTGTAAAAACTATTGTAGGAAACTTTATGACATCCCTTGAAATGCCAGGATTCTCAGTAACTATTATTAAATTAGATGAAGAGTTAAAAGGATTATTAGAAAAGGCTGCAGATACGCCTGCTTATAAATAAAAGTCTATTTACTATGAATTGGCCAAGTGTTAAAGACTTGGCCAATAAATTTATTATGAAAAAGAAAAGGAGATGTTATTTTAATGAATAAGGAAATGTTTTTAAAGGCATTAGATCTTTTATCAGATAGAATAATAGATAGTAAGGAATTATTAAATGATTTAGATACTCAAATAGGAGACTCGGACCATGGTTCAAATATGGCCAGGGGATTTAGTGAGGCTAAAAAAAAGATAGAAACGGTTAAGGATAAAGATTTTAGTACCATACTAAAAACAATAGCCATGACTTTAATCTCTACTATAGGAGGAGCTTCAGGTCCCCTATATGGAACAGCTTTTTTAAAGGCCTCTATGGCAGTTAAGGATAGGGATGTTTTACAAGGAGAAGACTTTGTAAAAATATATGAAAATGTTATTGGAGGAATAAAGCAAAGGGGTCAGGCTGAGCGTGGTCATAAGACCATGTTAGATGCTATTATACCAGCCTATGAAGCTTTTAAAGGAAGTATAGAAAATGGTGAAGATTTAAAGATGGCATCTGATAAGGCTACCAAAGCAGCTAAGGAAGGTATGGAGTATACTAAGGGAATCAAAGCTATTAAAGGAAGAGCAAGCTTTTTAGGAGACAGAAGTATAGGTCATGTGGATCCTGGTGCAACTTCTAGCTTTATTATAATAAATGCAATTAACGATGTGATAAGGGAAGGGTAGTGAGTTAGAAATGGTAGGTATAGTTATAGTATCACACAGTAATAAACTGGCAGAGGAAATAATCAAATTAAGTATGCAGATGTGTCAATCAAAAGACCTTAAAGTAGCAGCAGCTGGAGGAACCTTTGACAATAGATTTGGAACAGATGCTAATAGAATTATGGAGGCCATTACTGAGGTAGATACGGGTGATGGGGTAGTTATATTGGTAGATTTAGGTAGTGCAATTATGAGTGCAGAAATGAGTATAGAATTTTTAGGTGATGAAGTGGCTAAAAATGTACATATAGCTGACGCACCTATTGTGGAAGGGGCTATTGCAGCCGTAAGCCAAGCATCTATAGGAGCAACTCTCCAGGAAGTAATAAGTGCAGCAGAAGATGCTAAAAATTATCCAAAGAAATAATCAAAAGGGATGTAACTTAAGTTACATCCCTTTTATGTTTCCAGATAAACCAAGGAAATATTCCAATAGAATGAGAATTTTGGAAGAAAATAAGGAAAAAGGCAAAAGGTGAAAAAATTATAAAATTTCTGAAAAAAGACTTTCCAAATTTATTAATATGTGTTAATATATATCGTATAGCGATATTATCTTATAACGATATTTTCGCTGTAAGAATATATCGTAGTCAGATGTAATGTGGAGGTATCTATGGGGAGGAAAGAAAATATACAAGGAATAATTAGACATAAAAAGACCATAGACGATTTACTAGAACAGAAAAACAGACAATTAGCACATCGGTTTGGATTGAGATTAGAACAATACAAATTATTAATTCAATTAAAAGAAATTATAGAAGAATATAAAGGTGGAAAAGAAGGACCTACTGTAGGTGAGATAGCTAAAAAACTTAATAAATCTCAAAATACCATGTCTGAACAAATTACTAGATTAGAGAAGAAGGAACTTTTAAAAAGAGGTAGAGATAGTAAAGATAGAAGAATTAATAGAGTATATATTACAAAAAAAAGCGATGAATTACTGGAAAATATGGAA
The DNA here is from genome assembly GCF_025210435.1 of Anaeromicrobium sp. Taxonomy (GTDB): domain Bacteria; phylum Bacillota; class Clostridia; order Peptostreptococcales; family Thermotaleaceae; genus Anaeromicrobium. The sequence goes on along the minus strand of NZ_JAOART010000146.1, from coordinate 12,822 downwards.
AACCAAGCAGAAAAGACCTATTTAGCACATTCCCTTCAAAAACTTTCAGATGAAAAGATATTAATCTTGCATAAGTGCCTAGAAGAATTATTAGATTGTATGAAGTCTTAATAATTCTGTCTTTGTGCGTATGGTAGATACGCAATCTATTATATACAATTTCATTATACATTTCTTATAAATTTATAAAACAATTTCAAGAGTATATTTAAGAGTAGTAAATTTTATTATTATTAAAATTTTAATATAAAAAAACAAGATAAGATGAAAAAACTATACAAAATAGTTTTAATTTCCATGTGTAAATTAATTTAGTATCTATAGATGAGAAAATTTGTATTTAAATTTTCTCATTCTTAGTTAGTATAACATTCACATGAGTAAATAAAAAAGGGAGGTTTTTTTATGGGATTATTCCCAGAGCATATAAAAATAAGTATAGGCGTATATGTAGAACAATTTGTAATATGGATAACTAAAAATTATGCAGGTGTATTTGAATCCATAAAACATATGATATTAAAATTTTTATTAGTAACTCAGGGAGCATTGCTGAGTGTACCTTGGATTTTGGTTATAGGTTTAGTGGTAATCGTAGGGTGGAAATTTAAAAATATTAAATCGGGTATTTTATATGGAGGAATGATATTTTTAATAGGGGGATTTGGTCTTTGGGAAGAGATGATGATAACTTTAGCAATAGTCCTAACCTCTGTGATAATATCCTTAATAATAGGAATACCTTTTGGTATTTTAATAGCTTATAAAAAAAGAGTAGAAACTATAACAAGACCATTATTAGATGCCATGCAAACTATGCCTAGTTTTGTATATCTAATACCTGCTATTATGTTATTCGGATTAGGTATGGTACCAGCAGTTTTTGCCACTACCATATATTCTTTACCACCAGTTATAAGATTGACTAACTTGGCTATAAAAAGTGTATCTAAAGAAATGATAGAAGCATCTAATTCCTTTGGAGCATCTACTATGCAAACTCTATTGAAGGTAGAGATTCCTCAAGCAATGCCTACTATAATGACAGGAATTAATCAAACTACTATGATGGCAATGGCCATGGTTGTAGTGTCTTCAATGATAGGTGCTAAGGGGTTAGGTATGAATGTAATTAATGCAATTAATAGAATTGATATAGGAATGGGTTTTGAAGCAGGTTTGAGTATTGTATTTTTAGCTATTATAATAGATAGGTTAACCCAATCTGTTGCAGATAAATTCAAATATGATAGATAGGAGGTTAATAATTATGAAAACAAAAATAAAGGTTGATGGTTTATATAAAATATTTGGAAAAGGTAATGAAAAAGTATATGAGTACTTAGATGAAGGAAAAAACAAAGAGGAAATATTAGAACAAACAGGGTGTGCAGTGGGTGTTAATAATGTGTCCTTTGAAGTAAATGAAGGAGAAATATTTATAATCATGGGATTATCAGGAAGTGGTAAATCTACTTTGATAAGATGTTTAAACTTATTAAATAAACCTTCTAAAGGTGATATATATGTGGATGGAGAAAATATAGTTACTTATTCTAAGGCAGAGTTACAAAAGTTTAGACAGGATAAAATTGCCATGGTATTTCAACATTTTGGGCTTTTAAATCATAGAACAGTACTTGAAAATGTAGAATATGGATTAGAAATTAAAAATATACCAAAGGATGAACGGATTAGAATTGGAAAAGAGAGCCTAGAAATAGTAGGTCTTAAGGGATGGGAAGATTATTATATATCTAAGTTAAGTGGAGGTATGAAGCAAAGGGTAGGTTTAGCCAGAGCATTAGCAAATGACCCAGAAATACTTCTTATGGATGAGCCCTTTAGTGCTCTAGATCCTCTTATTAAAAGGGATATGCATGATGAACTATTAGAGATACAGGGGAAGATCAAAAAAACTATTATATTTATAACTCATGATGTAAATGAAGCCTTTAAATTAGGAGATAGAATAGCTGTAATGAAGGATGGAGAAATAGTTCAGGTAGGTACTCCGGAGGAAATACTAAATAATCCAGCTAATGACTATATTGAGGATTTTATAAAGGATATTGACAGAAGTCGGGTCCTTAGGGCAAAGTCTATTATGAAAGAAGGCTATGGAGTTGGATATATTACAGATAAACCAACTCATTTAATAAATAAGATGCAAAAAGAAAATTTAAATAGTATTTATATATTAAATGAAAATATGACTTTAGTAGGTCTTGTAACTAAGGAGGATTGTATTAAGGCAAGAAATAAAGAAAAGGAAATAAGAAGTATTTTGAGAGAAGATTATTTTAAAGCTAAGGGAAATTCATATTTATCTAACCTGGTTAAGTATGTTACTAAGTCTAAATTCCCTATAGCCGTAGTTAATGATGAAGAAAGATTTTTAGGAGTTATATCACCTATGAGTATACTAAAATCTTTAATAGTTTAAAAATATTATACGAGGAGATGGTTTGATGAAATTCATAAGAATTCTATTAGTATGTCTATTAGTAATAACTTTAGCATCTTGTGGAAACTCTAATGAAGAAGTTAGCAGTGAAAAAATGATTATTAAATTCACTGATGCAGGTTGGGATAGTATGAAATTGAATAATGAGATAGCAGGTTATATTATTGAAAATGGATTTGGTTATGATACAGATACAATACCAGGTTCTTCAGCAGCAACATGGTTAGGTCAAAAAAAGGGAGAAATATCTGTAAATATGGAAACTTGGTCAGATAATATACCAGATTATGATGAAACTATTAAAAGTGGAGAAATAGTGGAGTTAGGTATGAATATGGAGGATAATAAGCAAGGTATATATGTACCTACCTATTTAATAAAGGGAGATGAAAAAAGAGGAATAGAGCCTATGGCTCCTGACTTAAAGAATGTAAAGGATTTACCTAAATATAAAGATCTATTTAAAGATCCAGAAGAACCTAGTAAGGGAAGACTATATAATGCCCCAGCTACTTGGATAGTATCCCAAACAATAGAAACTAAGCACAAACTATATGGGCTAAAGGATACGTACACTTTATTCGCTCCTGGTTCTGATACATCTTTAGCCACATCTTTAGCTTCTGCCTATGAAAAAGGAGAACCATGGGTTGGATATTATTGGGAACCTACATGGATTAGTGGTAAATATGATTTAACCCTTTTAAAGGAAAATAAGTATAGTGATGAATTGTGGAATGACAATTACAATTGTGAATTTAAGCCAACAAAAGTAACTATTACCGTTCATAAGGACATGATGGAAAAGACACCAGAAGTAATAGGACTTTTTAAGAAATATAAATTAAGCTCAAAGGATATTGCAAAGGCACTGGCATATATGCAAGAGAATGATGAATCTATAGAAAATACAGCTATCTGGTTTTTAAAAGAGAATGAAGAAATTTGGACTAAGTGGATAGATGAAGATACAAAAAATAAGGTACAAGAAAAATTAAAGGATATGTAGTTTTAGACTGTTGACAAATTAATTGTCAGCAGTCTTTTTATGCTATAGGAAATCTATAGACTGAAATATAAATAATTTTAATAAACTAGTTTTAATACTAAAATTATGCTAAAATCATAATGGAAATTTTAATTAGGAAGGCATTTAATCATGAAAAAATATATGATAGATAATTATAAAAATTTGGCACGTAAATTTAAAGTAGAAGGACAGCTTATAAAGGCATTGAGATTCTATGAAAAGGCATATAGACAGGCAGGAGCTAAGGAAGATGTGGAACTTTTACTGGATATGGCCATAAATTATGATGAATTTGGAAATGAAGCCATGGCAGAGGAAAAATATTGGCAAGTTATCCATGTGGATGAGGATGAGTGTAGGGCCTACTATGGGTTAGGTACCATATATGACAGGCAAGAAGAATATTATAAGGCCATAAAATATTATAAAAAAGCCATAGAATTAAATCCCATATATGATAGGGCATATTTTTTCTTAGCAGATGTGTATGAAAAGATAAACGAAAGGAATAAGGCAAAGGAATCTTATAAAAAGGCCATAGAAATTAATAGGAAAGACTTTTGGTCCCATACTAACTTAGGTTCCATGTATGAAGAGGACAATGAAAATGACCAGGCCTATTATCATATGAAAAAGGCATTAGAAATAATTCCTAATCACTATATGGCCCTTTTTAATATGGGAGTCATATTAAAAAAACTAGGAAAAATAAATGAAGCCATGGATTATTATGAAAAATCCATAGGGGAAAATGAAGAATATGCCTATGGATATTTAAATTTAAGTATAATATACAAGGAGAACAAGGAATATAAAAGGGCCATAGAAGTCATATCAAGAGGAATTGAATATAATCCTCATGTGGCAGTATTATACTATAATAGGGCCTGTTTTTATATAAATATAAACTTATATGATAGAGCTTTAAAAGACATTATAAAATCTTACAAAATCGAACCAAGATTAAAACCCTATATAAAAAAGGATGAGGAATTAAATCCAATAAGGGCTTTTAAAGCATATGAACTATTATTTGAAAAGGAGTAGTGGGAAATGAAATGTGCATTATGTGAAAACAAGGAGTGTTTTAAAGGAAAGGACTGTACAAATAGCAGGGAAGAAGAGGTGGCATTATACAAGGATGAAAATTTAAAGATGCTACAAGTAACAGGTGAAATGAATAAAAATGCTGGAAGATTAGATGAGTTAATAGAGTTTGGAAAGCTTATGAATTATAAAAAGATTGGTGTGGCCTTTTGTATAGCCTTTAAAAGAGAAGCTAAGGTAATTCATGAAATTTTAAGTGAGCATTTTGAGGTAAGTTCAATTTGTTGTAGAAATGCAGGGATGGATAAATCTGAATTTAATATGGCAAAGAGGGATGAAAAAAAGGGAGAAACATCCTGTAATCCTATTGGTCAGGCCCATAAATTAAATGAGAGAAACACAGAGTTAAATGTATTAGTAGGCCTCTGTATGGGCCATGATGTATTATTTAATAAGTGGAGTGAAGCACCAACTACTACTCTTATAGTTAAAGATAGAAAATATAGACACAACCCATTAGAGGGTATAGTGGGTTAGGAATAAAAAAGGTGAATTGGTAATCAATTCACCTTTTTCAAATTAATGGAAAAATTAAGAAAAAATAGAAGGATATTTCAGAATCTTTAGAGAAATAATAAGTAAGTGGATGTTTAAAATAATGAAATAAGGAATATCTACTAAAAAATAAGCATTATATAAATATAGGGAGGTGAATATATGAAGCATGTAGGTACTATGATAGGAACTGCTATTGCAGGTATGTTTGTAATGAGCGTATGGGGAGCATTTGCAGGAGAATATGGTATAGGGGGTGGATGGTTCGCAGGCTTTATAATTATTGGCACCATGTGGTTTTTAAATCACTACATTGGAATCCACAACAATGACGGTGCATGGGTGGATATGGCCCTTGGAATCGGCATGTGTGGAACTATGAGAGGTGTATTCGAACAAGGAATAGGTGCAGGTATTGGATCACTACCAACTTTAGGAGTTGTATTAGTTGGTGGTATGGTTGGTGGATATATGGCTTACAAATTAGAAGTGTATTTAGCTGAGAAAGAAAAACTAGAATCATAAAAATAAATGGGAGGTGAATTTATGACCTTTGCTAATGTGGTAACTACTTTTGCTGGAGCATTTATATTTCCTTTTTTAATTAGACTTTGTTGGGGAAAAATGGTGGAGGTATGGGGTCCTATAGGTGGTTGGATGGCAGCTGGATTTATAGTTGGTACAACTTGGACATTAACCCATGGGGTTGGAGTTATATTCCAATCTGGAGCAGCTTGGATAGATATGGCATGGGCTGCAGGGGCTGGTTTATTTACAGCATCCGTATTATCTGGAGATAACATGTCAAAGGGTCTTGTTAATGGATTTATGGCCTTAATCGGTGGAACAATAGGTGGATTTATACTTTCTTGCTTATAATATAGATAATATTAAAACCGTTAAGAATAAGTAATAAAAGGACGGTTGCCCTATAGGGATGACCGTCTTTTTTAATAAATTATAAAAAAAACACATACTCGAGGAGGAAGAATCACATGCAAAAAAAATATGTAATGGCATTAGACCAGGGAACAACCAGTTCAAGAGCTATTTTATTTGATCATGATGGAAAAATAGTTAAGGTAGCTCAAAAGGAATTTACTCAAATATATCCAAAACCAGGTTGGGTTGAACATGATGGAATGGAAATTTGGGGAAGTCAAATGGGTGTTGCTAGGGAAGTTTTAGAAACTTCAGGTATATCCTCAGAGGAAATTGCAGCTATAGGTATTACTAATCAAAGGGAGACAACACTTGTTTGGGATAAGGAAACTGGAAAACCTATACATAATGCAATCGTATGGCAATGTAGAAGAACAGCAAGCATTTGTGATGACATAAAGAGTAGGGGTTTTGATACATATATAAGAGATAATACGGGTCTTGTGGTAGACGCATATTTCTCTGGAACAAAGGTTAAGTGGATACTTGATAATGTGGAAGGTGCAAGGGAAAGAGCTAAAAAAGGTGAATTGTTATTTGGTAACGTAGATACATGGTTAATTTGGAATTTAACAAGGGGTAAGGTACATGTTACTGATTATTCTAACGCTTCTAGAACTATGCTTTATAATATAAAGGAATTAAAGTGGGATGAAAAAATATTAGAAGATTTTGATATTCCTAAGTGTATGCTACCAGAAGTAAGACCATCTAGTGAAGTTTATGGTCATACAGATGAGAAAATGTTTGGTGGAGCTATGATTCCTATAGGTGGAGCTGCAGGAGACCAACAGGCTGCATTATTTGGTCAGGCTTGCTTTGAACCTGGAATGGCTAAGAATACTTATGGTACAGGATGCTTCATGTTAATGCAAACGGGAGAAGAATTTGTTCCTTCTAATAATGGATTGTTAACTACTATTGCATGGGGAGTAGATGGAAAGGTTGAATATGCATTAGAAGGAAGTATTTTCGTTGCTGGTGCTAGCGTTCAATGGTTAAGGGATGAACTTAAGCTTATAAGTGATGCTAAGGATAGTGAATATTTTGCTAAGAAGGCAGAAGATACTGCTGGTGTATATGTGGTTCCTGCCTTTGTAGGTCTTGGAGCACCTTATTGGGATATGTATGCAAGGGGTACTATAGTAGGACTTACTAGGGGAGCTAATAGAAATCATATTATTAGGGCTACCCTAGAGTCTATTGCATATCAAACTAGAGATGTACTAGAAGCTATGCAAGAGGATTCCAAGATTAATTTAACAGAACTTAAGGTAGATGGTGGAGCAGTTGCTAATAATTTCTTAATGGGATTCCAAGCTGATGCATTAGGAGTTCCTGTTGTGAGACCAGAGATTATAGAAACTACTGCCATGGGTGCTGCTTATTTAGCGGGTCTTGCTGTAGGATTCTGGGAAAGTAAAGATGAAATTACTAAGAGATGGAATGTGGATAAGAAATTTAATCCTTCCATGGAAGATGATAAGAAGGAAAAATTATATGCTGGTTGGAAAAAAGCTGTAAATAGAGCATTAAAGTGGGAAGAAGAATAAAATTTAATTAAAAATTAAATATTAAATATTTAATATTAAGGCAGAAGTCCTAAAGAGCCATATGAGGAAGCCTTTAATTAGGCATAACCTTATATGGCTTTTTTAAATATATTTTCTTTCATATGCCTTAGAGCTTATAGATATTAATTGTATATGAAGAAATAAAAAAGAAGTAAAATGGTTTTCCATTTTACTTCTTAATTTATTTCTTTTTGAGACTCATCTTAGATTCAGTTCCATTTAAAAGCCTTTGTATATTGGATTTATGTTTGTATATTACAAAAATACCAAGGCCAGTTGCATATATTACAAAAAGACTATTTGTATCCATGAAATAGGATATTATAGGAAATAAAAAGGCTGTACTAATGGATGCCAAGGACATTATACGTGTAGTAAATATAAGTGTAAATTGCAACACTAGTAAAATCAATCCTATTACAGGATATAAAGCAAATATGGTTCCTCCTGTAGTAGCAACACCCTTACCACCCTTAAAACCTAACCAAAATGAATAACAATGGCCTACTACTGCAAAAACTGAAGCCAATACGGCCAAGTCTATGTCAAATAGCTTCTTTGCTATTATGGCAGGGACAAATCCCTTTAGAAAATCTAAGAAAAATGCTGTAAATCCTGCCTTTAAACCTAGGGTTCTAAAAACGTTAGTAGCTCCAGTGTTTCCACTTCCGTAGTTTCTTATATCAATATTTCCCATCACTTTCGCCGTAATATAAGAGAACGGTATACTACCGATTAAATAACTAAGACCAATTATAAGAAAATACTTTAACATGTACACTCCTCCTTCTAAGTATATTTTAACATTATTCTCTAATCCATATCAATGAAAATTACTTTTAAATAATCTATTCAAATAACCAGTGAAATGACTAATTTATTTTTTGAATATGCCTAAGCGTTTTGATTATAATATATGGATTTATAAATGATTAGATATATAAGTTAAAGAACCTTTGATAAAATGTGGAATTGTTGTTATAATTATGAAATATGTAAAAGTTCTAATTTATAGAAGTTTCAGTAAAGGATGGATATGTAAAGATAATATACCTAAGAGTATAAGGTTTAAGGAAATAAAGGATTTGGGGTTATCTTTATTAACCCCAATATATCACAAGAAGGGATTAGACAATAATGACTAATGAAAGAAAGAAAGTAATAAAGAAGGGAAGCTTTATAAAAAATATGAAAATTGGAACTCGCCTTGTAGCAGGGTTTAGTTTAGTTACTATTTTTATTATTGTTTTAACCATTGTTAGTTTTAGCAATTTAAAGGATATAACTTACCAAATAAATATTTTTAATGAAACTAACTCTGCAAAGTACAAGGTTGCTCTGGCAAGAATTGAACAAGTTCGATTTGAAGCAGATGGCACAAATGAATCTGCACAACTTGTATCCAAATATTTGGCAGAGAGTGAAACTACTTTACAGCATATCATAACTCAAATGAAGTCTAATAAAAATAAAGGAAATGCCAATGAAATGAATAAACAAATCCATTTATTTAGACAACAATTTGACCAATTTGAAGAACTTGAAAATCAAAAAGTAGAACAAGGGAAAATACGTGCACAAGCAGCAAATACTGTGGTTAGAACAATTAGAAATACTATGGTTTTAGAAAAAAAGTATATTAAAGGATTAACAAATCCTAGGGATATTCAAAATTCTTATGATAAGTATTTATTATTAGAAGAGGCATTTGATAACTATATGGAAGTCAGAATTGCAGCCAATAAATATGTGGCTACAGGATCAAAAGAGTATGCAGATACTCTTAGAGGTTTACTTAATAATACAGAAAGTGCCCTTAATAAGGCAACTAAAGTAATAAATTCCCAAGCTGTTTTAAAGAATCTTCAAGAAGCTAGGAGTGCACTAGGGACATATAAAAATGCCTTTGAAGAATATGATGCATTAGTAGTAAAACAACAACTTAGTAGTACTGAGATGAGAGGTCAAGCGAAGAAGGCTTCAGATTTAGCTGTAATCATTCAAAATGGTGTATTAGACTTTTTAAGAAATGTAGAGAAGACTTCAGATAGATTTAACATAGTTATTTCAATTATAGCTATAATAATAAGTATTTTCATTGGTATTATAATTACTCGAAGCATTACAATCCCCATATCTTTAGCAGTTAGTCATATTGATGAAGTGGCAAACTATGATATCACAAGGGATGTACCATCTGAGTTTATGAATAGGGAAGACGAAATAGGGGGCCTAGCAAGGGCAATTCAAAAAATAGAAGATAATTTAAGAGTAATCATTAAACAGATAGCATATAATTCCCAAAATGTTACATCATCATCGGACGAGTTAGCAGGAACCAGTCAACAAGCATCCATTGCTGCAAATGAAGTGGCTATGGCCATTGGAGAAATTTCAAATAGATTAAATGAACAAGGGAAAGATACAGAAAAAGCTGTTGATAATATTACTGAATTAGGAGTATTGATTGAAGAGGAACAAGTTAAATTGAGTAACTTAAATCAATCAACAGACCAAGTTATATATCTAAAAGCAGAAGGTATAAAAAATATTGAAGATTTAGTTGAAAAAACAAAAATGAATGAGAAAATATCAAAAGAAATTAATGAAGTTATTATGAGCTCTAATGAAAGTGCAGAAAAAATTTATCAAGCTAGTGAAATGATTAAAAAAATTGCTGAACAAACAAACTTATTGGCCTTAAACGCAGCTATTGAAGCAGCTAGAGCAGGGGACGCTGGAAGAGGTTTTTCCGTTGTAGCTGGTGAAATTAGAAAACTAGCTGAGGAATCTGATGAATTTACTGAGGAAATATCAAATATTATAAATGAATTAAAAGATAAAACAGAAAATGCTGTTACTACGATGAAACAGATGGCTATAATTGTAAATGAACAGACTGAAAGTGTGAAGAAAACAGAAAATAAATTTGAAGGAATTGCTGAAGCTATTGAAAAAACTAAGAATTCAATAGATGAACTAAATGAATCGGGTAAAATAATGGAGAATAAAAAGGACAATATAATTAGCTTTATTGAGGACCTTGCTTCCATATCTGAAGAAAATATGGCAGGAACAGAAGAAGCTTCAGCATCAGTAGAAGAGCAAACAGCATCTATGGAGCAAATTGCAAATGCTAGTAAAGAATTATCAAAATTAGCAGAAAATATGAAAGAGAGTGTCCATAAATTTAAATATTAAGGATCCTTAAAAAGGCTTAGAGTAGTGACTCTCTAAGCTTTTTGTATTATTTAGAAAAAATAATGAGTTACTTATGTGTTTTAGTTTAGGTCTATTAGATAATTCATTAAAAATAGTATAGAATTATTCTAAAAGGTTTTGAAAATAATAGTGAAAGGAAACAAGTATATGAGAATAAATATGAAGTATATATTTGCTTTTGTAATTTTGTTTGTAACAGAATTTAGTATTGCCATTTTTGTGAAAGATACTATTATTAGACCATACATTGGAGATGTTTTGGTAGTTATTTTAATGTATACCCTTATAAGAGGGCTAATACCAAAATCAATAAAGCATTTACCCCTATACCTATTCTTATTTGCTTTATCAGTGGAATTGGCTCAATATTTTCGTGTTGTAGACATCTTATCCTTACAAGATAATAAAGTGATTTCTACAATTATTGGAGCTACATTTGATACCATAGATATTTTATGCTACTTAATCGGAACTGTCATATTGATTATATGGGAAAGGATAGAAAAGAGCTAGATAGTATTTCTCAAATGAATAGGTGTAATAATATATATATTATTATTTATGAAAATATTTCTATAATGGAAAGGTTGTGGGAGGATTGGAAAAACAAATAGTATCTCTAATGAAATGTACAGAATATGAGTATGATTTAATTGAAAGAGCCCTATTGAAGTCATTTGAAAATTTGGGAGGAATTAGTAAGTTTATAAATAAAGGAGATAAGGTATTACTGAAATTAAACCTATTAATGAAGAAAAAACCAGAGGAAGCCACCACTACCCATCCTATTTTTACAAAGGCATTAGCTAAAATACTTATAGACCATGGAGCAGAAGTAATAATTGGTGACAGTCCAGGAGGGCCCTTTAATACTTCTATATTAAAGGGAATATATAGGGCCTGTGGCATTGAGAAAATAGCAAATGAAGTGGGAGCTAAACTAAATTATAATACTAATACAATGGAAATAAAAAATGAAGATGGATTAATTTTAAAGAAAATAGTGGGGATAGAAGTATTAAAAGAAGTGGATAAGGTCATATCCGTATCTAAGCTAAAAACCCATGGAATGATGATGTTTACAGGGGCAGTAAAGAATATGTTTGGTATAGTTGCAGGCCTTGAGAAGGCTGAATATCATGTACGTATGCCAAATAATGAGGATTTTTCAAATGCCCTAGTAGATATATGTATAGCTGCAAAGCCCATATTATCATTTATGGATGGTATTGTAGGTATGGAGGGTGAGGGTCCTAGTGCGGGAGAACCTAGAAAAGTGGGTGTTATAATTGGATCTACTAGTCCCTATGAGCTAGATGTGGTTGCCACATCTATTATAGGTCTTGATCCTATTAAAGTACCAACTATTAAAAGATGTGTAGAGAGAAATCTATGTAGTGGAAAATTAGAAGATATTAATCTTATGGGAGAAGATATAAATAAATTCATATTAAATGATTTTGTCATACCAGAGATTAGGAGCTTAGATTTATTAGATGGGAAATTACCAAAGTTCATAAGGGATATTTTAAACAATTTGTTACAGCCAAAACCTGTATTTAATCATGATGAATGTGTAGGATGTTCTGATTGTGCAGATAACTGTCCTCCAAGGGTTATAGAAATGGTTAATAATAGGCCAGTAGTAAATTTAGATGGGTGTATAAGGTGTTTTTGCTGTCAAGAATTATGTCCTGTAAAGGCCATATTGATCCATAGGCCGCTACTTATGAAGTTATTAGCTAAACTATAGAATATAAGGATTAAGAAGAGATTAGACTAACTAGTCTCTTTTTCAATTTTATAGTATATAGATTTCTTATTTATGAATGGGCTTTACGTGTGCCTATTTCAGGAAAATATATTGAAAATCTTTTCCACCCAAGTCCTTGTCACAAGCGAAAGTGTGAATCTTCGTATATAGGTTCATGAGTCATGTTGGAGTAGCATAGGATGTTGTGACGTTCCAGGGTTCCAAAGATTTT